>JANOUJ010000065.1:0-8487 GCA_031416815.1 Chitinophagaceae bacterium | reverse complement strand
TTGATACATTGCTTGCCTGGGGTGCTGCTTATAAAAAAGTTTCAGCCGGCGAGATCATTTTTAAAGAAGGTACACAATCCTCTTTTTATTATCAGTTGGTAACTGGTAAAGTAAGATGGGTAAACATCAATGATGATGGAAAAGAATTTTTGCAGTTTGTTATTGAACCGGATGAATGTTTTGGCGAACTTGCACTTTTTGACAATGAACCGTTTGCTGCTACTGCGATAGCAGATGAAGATTCTGTTATCATACGTTTGCACAATTCCTCATTTATACAATTACTGAAAGAAAATCCCGAACTGCATTTTGATTTTAGCCGCTTACTTACTCAAAGATTGAGGTTTAAGTTTTTAATTTTAAAAGAATTAGCAAACCACCACCCCGAGAATAGTATCTCTACCCTTCTTAATTATTTTAAAGAAACAAAGCACAATATTTGCAATAAGTGTAATAAACTAAAATTAACCAGGCAGCAAATAGCCGATATGACCGGACTTCGGGTTGAAACTGTTATTCGTACAATGAAAACAATGCAATTGAAAGGAGTTTTACAGATAAACAAAGGCAAAGTATATTGTTGATTGTGATTGAGATCATATTCTCTTTTTGCACCGAATGGTTACTTTGCTATAAACAGGCACAATGGCATTTCCAGTACAGCAATGGTTAAAGATTGCACTGATAAATCTTTTGATTGTTGCAACCCTGGGTGTTACTTTACGGTATAAAATTTTATATCCTCTTCCCTTTATTGATCAAAAACATTTATTACACGGGCATTCTCATTTTGCCTTTGCAGGCTGGATAACCCAGGCCATCATGACCTTATTGGTAGCTTACCTGGTAACACAAAGCGGCGATAATTTTTATAAAAGATACAGGTGGCTCTTATATGCAAACTTATTTACGGCATACGGCATGCTGATAGCTTTCCCTATTGAAGGTTATGGATTGTTCTCCATTATATTCTCAACAGCCTCCGTTATTGTCTCTTACATCTTTGCATTTTTTTATTGGAAAGACCTGGACAGGCTAACTGTTAAACAACCAGCGCATTTATGGTTTAAAGCAGCAGTTTTATTTAATGCCTTTTCATCGCTGGGTGTATTTGCATTAACCCTCATGATGATCTCAAAAGTGATCCATCAGAACTGGTATATTGCTGCAGAATATTTCTATTTACATTTTCAATACAACGGTTGGTTCTTTTTTGGCTGCATGGGTTTATTTACTGCTTTCCTGGGCCGCTATGAGGTACCACAAAAAAAACTTGTACAAATTTTCTGGATGTTTGCAACTGCAGCGGTACCTGCATATTTTTTATCAACCTTATGGATGGATCTTGTCTACCGGTTTATATTGTTGTTGTGCTTGCCGCCTTTGTACAGCTGGCTGGTTTTGTTTGGCTGGCTGTAGTATTAAAGCCAACATGGAAGGATATAAAAAAGCATATACCGGTATCAGCTGCTTACCTGATCACATTATCTGCTATTGCACTTTTGGCTAAATTATTATTGCAGCTTGGTTCTACTATTCCTTCATTGAGCGACCTTGCTTTTGGCTTCAGGCCCATTGTGATCGGGTATCTCCATCTTGTATTGCTGGGAGTTATTACATTATTTCTATTAGGATACATCCTGGCCGGAAATTATTTTTATTTGAATAAGTTAACGATTGCAGGGACATTCGTTTTTGCAGGTGCAGTCATACTAAATGAAATACTATTAATGGCACAAGGCACTGCTGCAATCACATACACAGGAATCCCGTACATCAATCAAATGTTACTTGGTACGGCATTGCTATTATTTATCGGTGCTTTATTAATTGCCTGCACCAAAAAAAATATGCTGCAAAAGTGATTTCAATCACAGTTTGCTATTTTTAACTGCTGCAAATTTGTAAAAAATATAATTATGACAAATATCGCAGACCAAACCCTCGCTTCCATTGTAACCAACAATCATTCAACAGTACCGGTGCTGGAAAAATATTACCTGGATTTTTGCTGCAAAGGAAAAAGAACGCTTGCAGATGCATGTATAGAGAAAGGACTTTCAGTACAAACTATTGCTGCAGAACTGGAACAATCTATAACAGTAAACCTGCGCACCAAAATGCCCTTTACAGAAATGAGTGCAGAACAACTAATCAGTTATATCCTTATTCATCATCATTTTTACGTAAAGCAATCAATGCCAATAATACTCGGGCATCTAGAAAAAGTAGCAACGAAACATGGCGACCGTTTGCCTTACATGGTTGAAGTACTTAAATTGTTTACAGAAATAAAAGATGAAATGACATCACATATGAATAAGGAAGAAATGATCTTGTTCCCCAGGATAAAAGAAGTGCTGGCATTAACTGAATCGAATCAAAACGAAAACTTAGCTGAAGGCTACATTTCGGCACCTATTGCTGCCATGGAACACGAACATGACCATGCAGGTACTATTTTGTATACAATACGGGAGCTTACAAATAACTATACCCCTCCAGCTGATGCTTGCACCACCATGCAGGTTTGTTTAGCTGAGTTAAAAGAGTTTGAAGAAGATCTGCACAGGCATGTACATCTTGAAAACAATTTGCTGTTCCCGCTTGCTGAAAAGATGATGAGCCAGCAATGCCAGTTAAATTGAATTTATATGAGACGGGCATAAATTTTATGAGAAAAACCACTTTTCAATACCTAGGTATTAGCGCTTTATCAATAAGTGCTTTTGCATTACGCCATTTAGGATTTAGCAATATACCTTACCTTTTTCAATAAAAAGTATTCCATCATCATGCATTTGACGCATAGATCGTATAACAGTTTCTACCCGAAGGCCTGTCATATCAGCGATTTGCTGCCTGGTTAAATTAAGTTGAGTGCGATCTGCACAAAAATTTAAATTTTCTTTTTTCAGGTAATTCAATAATGCATTGATCATGAGCGGCGGATGATGACTGGCAAGCGATTTTAAAATTATGATCTTAAAGCGTACTCTTTGAACGAGCAACCTTGTGAATTTAAAATGTATATCGTGATTTTCTTTTATAAGCTGTTCAAAAACAGGTTTATGAATGCGTATGACAACGCTATCCTCATCTGCTATAGCCGAGGCGGCATAAGGCTCACTGTCAAATAAAGGTAATTCTCCAAAACATTCTCCAGGATCAATAACTGTTTGTATAAACTCTTTACCCTCATCATCAATATTCAGCCATAGAACCCGCCCGGTCACCAATTGGTAATAAAAATTACATATTGTGCCTTCACTGAAGATAGTTTTACCCTTAGCTATTTTTTTAAAATTGCCACCGTGTGCAATCAGTAAATCTAAATCGATCATCATTTAATTCCAAGGTAGCCTAAAGAGTAGATTGAATATTACACAATCCCTTTTCAAGCTTGCATAATTATGATGAAAAATGCAAAATGGCATATGTTATAACCTGTTTATCATTGGTTTTCTCTAAAAACAATTTTTTGAATCCTCAATTTGTATTTTTATGATTCAACGCATAAGAACAATTGGTAACAATTATCATCTTGTTATCTGTTTTTCTACTTTAATTTAATAATATATCATGAAAAAGTTAATTATTATCGGATTGATTGGATTGATCATTGTTATTGGTGTTTCCTGTGGTGAAGCCAATACCAAATCGGGAAGATTGGCACCTACGGGGAATGAAGGCACAAACACCGAAAATGCAAATGCTCCCTATGATCCTAACCGTGGCGCCGGCAAATTTACAAAAGTAGAAATAGGCACTTCACTGGATGGTGCAATGGCCGCCAAAGGATCTAAAGTTTTTGGAGTAAAATGCCAGGGCTGCCATAAACTCACTCAGGAAAAACTTGTAGGGCCAGGTTGGCAAGGGGTCACATCCAGAAACACTCCTGAATGGATAATGAATTTCATTACCAATACAGACGAAATGCTAAATAAAGACCCTAAAGCCAAGGCACAACTTGAAGTTTGCCTGGTGCGTATGCCCAACCAAAATATACCGGATGACGAGGCTAGGGCATTATATGAATTTATGCGACAAAATGATGGGGTAAAATAAAAAGCTGTCAAATTACAACAGCAAAACAAATATCAATAAGTAATCTCCAAAAAATTAAATCTTCATTTTTCGTAGATCTTGCAATTAACACTTATAAAGCAGTTTAGTCATTTTTTTCGTATCCTTTAATGCACCGCTTAAAAGTGAATTGAGGAAAAAATGAGCATGTTTCGTCTGAATATTTTCTGCAAATAAAATAATTGATGCCGGTTGAGAAAACGAGGAAGTTTGAGACCCGGCTCAGTTTTTGACTCCTGTATATTACTTCAAATTGCTTTCAAGGGCGAAGCGTTACCTGCTCTGTCTCATGGCATGATTTGTGAGTTAGCATGTTTCAGTAAATTATATACATGCCGCTGATAGAGTTTACCGATAAAGGATTGTATTGCCCGCAAGGGCAATTTTATATTGATCCATGGAAGCCTGTGGACAAAGCGGTGATCACCCATGCACACAGTGATCATGCCCGTTGGGGTAGTAAGTATTATCTATGCCATCATTTAACCAAACCCATTTTACAATTAAGGCTGGGAGATAACCCGTATGAAACGGTGGAATGGAATGAAACCGTACTGATGAACGGGGTAAAAGTATCCCTGCATCCCGCAGGGCACATCATTGGCTCATCACAAATACGGGTGGAGCATGGTGGTGAAGTTTGGGTTGTTAGCGGTGACTATAAAACGGAGAACGATGGCATAAGCGGTGCATTTGAACCGGTGAGTTGCCACACCTTCATTACCGAATCTACATTTGGGTTGCCCATTTACAAATGGAAACCACAACCCGAAATTTTTGATGATATTAAAAACTGGGTGTTGGCAAATAATGCCGCAGGCAAAACAAGCGTGCTGATCGCTTACAGCCTTGGCAAGGCCCAACGCATAATGGCACCATTGGCCCAAACCGGCTTACCCATTTTTTTGCATGGCGCAGTATTTAATGTGCATGAAGCCTTGACGAAGAATGGCATTCAGCTGCCTGCTGTGCAAAGGGTTCAATCCACAACTACGAAAGCAGAAACATTGGGCAATATAGTAATCGCACCTTCGGGGGCGGATGGCAGTAACTGGATAAAAAGATTTGCTCCATACAGTGTTGGCGTTTGCAGCGGTTGGATGCAGGTACGGGGCAATACCCGCAGACGGAATGCAGACGCCGGTTTTGCGTTGAGTGATCATGCAGATTGGGAAGGTTTATTAAATGCAGTGAAAGCAACCGGTGCAGAAAAAGTGTTTGCTACACACGGCTTCCAGGCCGCATTCAGCCGCTACTTAAATGAGCAGGGTATTGAAGCTGCTGAAGTAAAAACCGAATATGGCAATGATGAGGAAGAAAATATTTCTGAAACCGAAAAACAAGATATACCATGAAGCAATTTGCAGAACTGGTATACACGATCGGTACCAGCACAAAGACAAACGAAAAATTACAGGCGTTGCAGGATTATTTTGCGGCAGCTCCACCAAAAGATCTGGTTTGGGTGATCGCCGTCTTTACCGGCCGGCGGCCAAAACGTATCGTCAACTCTACTTTTCTTAAAACCCTTTGTATGGATATCAGCAATATTCCTTTCTGGCTTTTTGAAGAATGTTATCACACCGTTGGCGACCTGGGAGAAACCATTGCCTTGTTATTGCCGGAAGCCGAAAACATTCAGGCAGCAGAAAAAACACTTTCATATTACCTGGAACATTTTATCAGCATCATAAAAGAACCCGATGATATCAAGAAAGCATTTATCCTGGACAGTTGGCAACAAATGGACAGGAACGAAAAATTTGTTTTCAATAAACTGATAACGGGTGGCTTTCGCATTGGCGTTTCGCAAACCATCATGGTAAAGGCGCTGGCAAAAACAAAAGCTGTTTCACCTTCTGTTATTGCACACCGCATCAGTGGCAACTGGGATCCGGCTACAACTTTAGCTGACGACCTGTTAAGTGAGCACAGCAGTTCCATCGATCACTCAAAGCCCTACCCTTTTTATTTATCCTATGCGGTGGAAGGCGATCCTGCAGCTTTGGGTAATATTGATGAATGGACGGCAGAATGGAAATGGGACGGCATTCGTGGGCAGATCATCAAACGCAACAACGAATTATTTGTATGGAGCCGTGGTGAAGAGTTGGTGACAGACAAATTCCCCGAGTATAATGATTTTGCATCCGCACTACCCGATGGATTGGTGTTGGATGGAGAGATCATTTGCTTAGATACCTCAGCCGGCAACGGTGTGGTAAAGCCGCTGCCTTTTGCTATTCTGCAAACACGTATCGGCCGAAAGAACATCAGTAAAAAACAATTGACAGAAGCACCGGTAGGATTTGTCGTGTACGATATTTTAGAGTTTCAAGGCAAAGACATGCGTGAAGAACCTTTTATAAACAGGCGTAATTTATTGGAAAACATAATTGCAGACATAGATCATTTGCTCTTATTAATATCACCCACATTGCAGGTTGATGACTGGCAACAACTGCATACCAGCAGAGCCGGCAGCAGGGAAAAAGGCAGCGAAGGATTGATGCTGAAACGCAATAACTCACCTTATCTTGCGGGGCGTAAAAAAGGCGATTGGTGGAAATGGAAGATAGATGCACTTACGATTGACGCAGTAATGATCTATGCACAAAAAGGGCACGGCCGCCGCAGCAATTTATACACCGATTATACTTTTGCAGTAAAGGATGGAGATAAATTGGTGAGCTTTGCAAAAGCATACAGCGGACTTACTGACAAAGAATTTTCACAGGTAGATGCATTTGTAAAAAGAAATAGTATTGAAAAATTTGGACCGGTACGAACTGTAAAACCCGAGCTGGTTTTTGAGATCGCATTTGAAGGCATTGCCGCCAGTAACCGCCATAAAAGCGGCGTGGCACTGCGTTTCCCAAGAATAAGCAGGTGGCGTAAAGATAAAAACGTGGATGAGATAAATACACTGGATGATCTGAAAGAAATTCTACGAATGTATAATGCGGAGTGATAAGAAATGTTCAAAGCAGATAGGGCTGTCAGATCACAATTTTGCGGACTGAGTTGATTTGATAGCACCATGAAATGCGTAGCATTTCTCTTAGTGCCTTGGTGTCTTTGTGGCCTATACAGATCGCAGCGAAGCTGAGATAAAAATCTTTTAATAAAAGATATTACTACCGATGTAAAAGAACCCGAAATAAAAAATCGTACTAACTTACGTATCAATTTACCTCCTTGAAACTTCAATCAACCTCAGGATATAAAATAATCAGCGACTGGTTACTCCAAAAAGGTAATCAGCCCTTTCTATTCCAACAACAAACCTGGCAGGAAATACTGGGTAAAAAAAGCGGGCTGGTAAACGCTCCAACAGGCTATGGCAAAACCTATTCTGTTTTCCTGGGCGCTGTTATTGATTTTATAAATGACAACCCGACAACCTTTCAAACCAAAAAAAATAACGGCCTGCAGTTAATATGGTTAACGCCTTTAAAAGCGCTGGCCAAAGATATTGGCCGTGCTATGCAAGAAGTGATATTTGAACTGGATATGAAATGGCAGGTAGGTGTACGCAACGGCGATACGAGTATCAGCGACCGCCAGAAACAAAAACGAAAAATGCCGGAAGTGCTCATCATTACCCCGGAAAGCCTGCACCTTTTATTGGCACAAAAAGATTACCCCACCTTGTTTGAAAACTTAAAAATTATTGCGGTAGATGAATGGCATGAGTTACTGGGTAGTAAAAGAGGCGTGCAGGTTGAGCTGGCCATTTCAAGAATTGTCAGCCTGCCTAAAAAAAATAAAAAACTAAAAGTGATGCTTTGGGGCATATCGGCAACCATCGGTAACCTGCAACAGGCAAAGGAGGTACTTCTATCTCCGTTAAATGAAGAAGGCGTAATCATAAAAGCAAAACTGGATAAAAAGATAGAAGTGCATTCTATTTATCCGGATGAAATTGAAAAATATCCCTGGGCCGGCCACCTTGGTTTAAAACTGATCCACAAGGTATTGCCCATCATTGCCGGCAGCCGTACCACCCTCATTTTTATCAATACCCGTGGCATGAGTGAGCGCTGGTACCAGTCTTTACTGGATGTTAAACCGGAGCTGGCCGGTGTAATTGCCCTGCATCATGGAAGTATAGAACAGGCGCTGCGGCTTTGGGTGGAAGATGCATTACATGAAGGAAAGTTAAAAGCGGTGATATGTACTGCCAGTCTTGACCTGGGTGTTGATTTTCGCCCGGTGGAGACCGTTATACAAGTGGGCAGTCCCAAGGGTGTGGCCCGGTTTTTACAAAGAGCCGGCCGCAGCGGCCACCAGCCAGGCTCGGTAAGTGAAATTTATTTTTTACCAACCCATTCGCTGGAACTGATGGAAGCTGCTGCATTAAAGCAAGCGAAAAAAGAAAACATCATTGAAAGTAAAGTG
>JANOUJ010000064.1:0-3545 GCA_031416815.1 Chitinophagaceae bacterium | reverse complement strand
GCCCTTTTTTGGTTACTTTTTTGGGCAAGTGGTACATCCCGAACTTGCTTCGGGGCAAAAAAGTGACAATAAAAATCTATTTAAATTCTAAAATGTAAATTGCCGCTTTAAATAACGATTGATGCTACAAATTGGATTAATAAGGGAAGGAAAAATACCACAGGATAACCGGGTGGCGCTTACACCGGCCCATTGTAAATGGCTTCACATGAATTTTGATGATGTGAAGGTAGTTGCGCAACAGTCGAAAAACCGCTGCTATACCGATAAGGAGTATGAAAGAGCCGGAGTAGAAGTTGTAGAAGACCTGGATGATTGTAACCTGCTGCTAGGTATAAAGGAAGTACCGGTTGATATGTTGCTCGAAGGCAAGCGTTACATGTTCTTTTCTCACACCAAAAAATTACAACCGGCCAATCAAAAACTGTTTAAGGCCTTGCTTGATAAAAAAACAACACTGATAGATTATGAATGCCTTGAGCATGAAGATGGGACCCGTATCATTGGCTTTGGTTTTTTTGCCGGTATTGTAGGCGCACACAATGGTATGATGGCGTATGGCAAACGCAGCGGAACTTTTAAATTGCAGCGGGTGGGCTCGGTTAACAGTTTTCAAAAACTGATACACACTTATTTTGGATTAAAACTGCCAAACATTAAAATTGCTGTAACCGGTACCGGCCGTGTGGCACATGGTGTGCTGGAAATTATGAACCTGATGGGCATACATGAAGTGGAGCCGGAAGATTATGTTGAAAAGGGATTTACATACCCCGTGTATGTACATTTAAAAGGAGCTGACCTGTATGCACAAAAAGAAACAGGCAAATACAACCGCAATGATTTTCATGCCAATCCACAAAATTATAATTGCCGGTTCACAGAGTATCTTGCCCATACCGATATACTCATGAATGGAATTTACTGGGAGAAAAGCATTCCACGTTTATTTGAAATGGAAGACCTGCGAAGAGAAAACTTCCGCATACAAACCATTGCAGACATTACCGATGACAGGAATGGATCGGTGCCCTGCAACCTGGGCGACAGCACGATTGACGATCCCGTATATGGTGTAGACAGGAAAAGTTTTGAGCGGACAACTCCCTGCTTACCGGGTTCGGTAGATATAATGGCAGTAGGCAATCTGCCGAATGAACTTCCCAGAGATGCAAGCCGTTATTTTGGCGAACAACTGATAAAATATGTGTTGAATGATATACGCCAGGGCGGAAGCCGTATCATTGAACAGGCAACACTGATTAAAGAAGGCAAACTTACTGAGCCATATCTTTATATGAATGAATATGCAGGCTTCTAATTAAAGAAGAAGATAGTAATCTTTTAAAGCCGCCGAAAATTCAGGGGTATAATGCTGCCTTGCATCCTTAATAACGACCTCACTTAATTCGGGATTGGTTTCTTTACGATTAAAGAACAACATGCCCCTGAAAAAATTATGGTTTATCGTTTGTTTTAACAGGATCTGTTTGTTAAGATACAAGCCTTGTTTTTTTGACTCTTCTATAAAATAATCAACGCGGTGATAGGGGAGCAGTATGGCAAAATAGCCGTCAGCATGCAGGCAGCTGTTAACCACAGTCAACAGTTGTAACAAATTCAGCGAAGTATCGTGCTTTGCATTGTTTTTTTCTTTAACGGCCGATTTCAAATCATCTTCATAAAAAGGAGGATTTGAAAAAATATAATGATATTTTTTTGCTGAATTGAAGCTTAGAATATCTTCATTAAAAACCTGTATCAAATTTGCCCAGGGCGAAGCTGCAATGTTTTCCTTCGCTTGTTCGGCTGTGGGTGCGTCTATTTCAATCGCATCAATTTTTATTTCATCGTTTTTTTGAGCTGCCATCAGGGATAATAAACCTGTTCCTGTTCCAATATCCATGCATTGAAGGCTATCTTTATTTTTGTGGTTAGACAATATACTGTTTGCCACCATAGCCCCAAACAGGCATGCATCGGTACATACTTTCATGGCACACTTGTCCTGCTGAATTGTAAACTGTTTAAATTTGAAATAAGAATTTGCCATAGTTGTTTGCCCGGAAGAACTGCAGGATAGTTGTTTTAAGTTTTGCTCGTCAAATAAGAGGTTAAGAGATTGCTTACCATTCGGCCCGGGCGGTTGGACTAATGCCCAAGGTTGTAAAATCTTTTTCGAGATATTTATAATAACCGGTTATGGCGATCATGGCTGCATTATCAGTACAATATTCAAAATCCGGAATAAATGTGTCCCAGTTTTCTATTTCTCCCATAGCAGCAAAAGCCTTGCGCAGCCCGCTGTTTGCACTTACACCGCCAGCAAGGCAAATATTTGTAATGCCGGTTTCAGCAGCAGCTTTTTTCAGTTTGTTCAATAAAATGCTGATAATACGTTCCTGCACGGAAGCGCAGATATCATCTATGTTTTCGGTAATGAATTTTTTCCGGGTTTCCTCATCGGCCAAAAATTCAGCTTTGAATAGATTACTGGTGCCGGCATTTTTTAAAAAATAGAGGATAGAAGTTTTTAATCCTGAAAAACTAAAGTTCAGTCCGGGAATTTGTGGCTCAGGAAATTTAAAACGATTAGCATTTCCACGGGCTGCATGTTTATCTACCAATGGTCCGCCTGGATAAGGTAGTCCCAGCATTTTTGCAGTTTTATCAAAGGCTTCACCGGCTGCATCATCAATGGTTTCGCCAATTACTTTTAATTGAGTAGCGCTATCGCAACGAACGATCTGTGTATGCCCGCCACTCACTGTTAAACATAAAAAAGGGAAAGCAGGCCGTTTATCAGGAATCAGGTTTGCCAAAACATGCGCCTGCATATGATGAACCGCAATCAGCGGTTTGTCCAGCGCCAGCGAAAGTGATTTTGCAAACTGAGCTCCCACAAGCAACGAACCAATTAAACCCGGTGCCTGTGTAAATGCAATGGCATCAATGGATGAAATATCGCAATTGGCTTTTTGTAATGCGATGTCAACAACCGGTACAATATTTTGCATGTGGGCACGACTGGCAAGTTCGGGCACAACACCACCAAACTGCTCATGCACCGTTTGATTGGCAATGCTGTTGGATAAAATTTTTCCGTCAACGCAAACAGATGCTGATGTTTCGTCGCAGGAAGACTCTATGGCAAGAATGGTGACAGACTTACCCCTTCCGCCTCCGCCACCTGGCGGAGGAACCAAGGCACGCTCTTTTGGAATGTTAGTATTTATATTATTTTCAGTAAGCACTGTGCAAAAGTAATTGAACTGTCACTAAGAATAAAGCGTTTGCAAATTTGAGATTCTAAGTTCCCCCTTCAGGGGTTCCTTGTAAAGGAACGAACGAAGTTCAGGTTTTTTTTATTTACTTCGTATTGCCACCACAGGATCCATCTTAGCGGCCTGCGATGCAGGAATAATGCCCGCAAGTATGCCTACCGAAAGACAAATGATAATGGTAGTGAAAAGCATAGGTATAGAAATATACACAGGAAATTCTAATGGGCCTGATAGTATCAATGTAAGTATATAAACAAAAAA
>JANOUJ010000063.1:0-3079 GCA_031416815.1 Chitinophagaceae bacterium | reverse complement strand
TTTTTCCATTTCATGATGTTCTTTGCGCCTTCCAAAACCTTCTCAAGTTTACCACCCACCCGGTATTGTTGGTACACATCCTGTGTGGTGCCGTCAATGGAGATGATCAACCGGTCTAACCCGCTCTCCACCGTTTTTTTTGCAACAGCATCAGTTAAATAATGTGCATTGGTAGATGTGGCAGTATATATGTTTTTATCGCTGGCATATTTAACCATCTGTAAAAAACCGGGGTTCAGGTAAGGCTCGCCCTGGAAATAAAAAATGAGGTACAATAATTCTTTATGAATCTCATCAATGGTTTTTTTAAAAAGATCGTTTTGCAACATGCCCGTGGGCCTGCTGAACTGCCTGAGGCCACTGGGGCACTCGGGACAACGGAGGTTGCAACTGGTGGTTGGCTCAAAAGAAATTGAAACGGGGTAACCCCATTGAACAGGCCGTTTTAATAAACGGCTTAAATAAAAACTGCTCAACACTTTGCTGCCATTTATGAAACGCCTTACAGTAAGTTTGCTGATCAGATTTTTGCTATCGTTCCAATTGAATTGGGGCATGGCTTATTTTATTTAATTGAGTTCATCAGCGTTTCTATATTCTGTATTTTTAATTTTATCCATAAAAAACAACAAATGAAATTTGATTACAACAACCCGGGCATTGATTTAGTATTTCATAAATCAATCAAATTCATACCTGGTATTTATACGATCTACTATCAAATGCAATGCCCACATTTTTTCAGGTCAAGATAAGTTATATAAAAAGTGCCCCGGTTTAACGGGGCACTTTTTTCTAACTCAGGAAAACGACTAATAGTTACTTAGTGTCATTTCTACCCTCCTATTGGATGCACGGCCCTTAGCGGTTTTGTTATCAGCAACTGGTTTACTTTCGCCATAACCTGTAGAGCTTAAGCGGCTTTCAGCAATGCCTTTGCTAACTAAATATGCTTTAACAGAAGCAGCTCTTCTGTTTGAAAGATCCAGATTATACTCATCCTTACCCTGGTCATCGGTATGGCCATCAATCTGTATTTTATAACTGGGATTTTCATTTAGAACAGCAACCACGTCATTCAATTTCGCATTTGACTGTGCTAATAATTTATCACTCGCTGTAGCAAAAAATACATTTTTGGCAGCTAATGTAATCCGCTTGATGATCTCCTGGCTAATGATAGGGCAACCAAAGTTTGAGGCAGGGCCTTTTTCATTGATACACTTATCTTCTTCATCATTCACACCATCACCATCAGTATCCGGAATAGGGCAACCCTGGTAACGTGCCAGGCCGGGAACATCAGGACATTTATCAAGTTCGTCGTTAACGCCATCATTGTCCCTGTCAGGTATTGGGCAACCCTGGTAACGTGCCAGGCCTGCAACATCAGGACATTTATCTTCTGCATCTGTGATGCCATCGCCATCCCTATCCGGGCAACCCTGCAAAGCGGGTAACCCTGGAACATCAGGACATCTATCGGTAGCATCAGGAACACCGTCACCATCCCTGTCAAGTACCGGTGGTATCGGTGGCACTACAGGCGCTACCGGAGCCATTAATTTGCCATTGCCAAATTTTAACGCTATACCGGCTCTGATCGTATTTAAATACAAAGTTTCAATGGTACGGATATTTCGCTGGCCCATGGTTGGAAACCAGGTGACAAACGGCGAAACTACAATTTGTGTTTTGCTGGTTCTGGAACCGACAGGTATATCATAACCCATGCCCACTTGTGCACCAACGGTAGTTTTTCTTAAATTGCTTATATAGTCTTTTCCGTTAGCCGTTGATGTTGCAGTGGGATAATCGGGAAAACCCGCTCTTTTATATTTAAAAGAACTGGATATTAAAAAACCAAACCGTGGTCCGCCATGTATATAAAAATTTGACCTGAAGGGAGCAAGCCTTAAACTTGGCTCTACTGAAAAATAACTGATACGTGCAAAAAGTTCCTGATCGCCCTGCTCAAAATCAGCCCTGCGGTTGTCAAGTCCTTCAGTAAGAATAAAACCCAACCTTGTTTTTGGGCGATGGTATTCCAATGTTGGACCAACAAATCCTCCTACCCCAAAACCATCCCTTAATGCAATTGGAATAGTTGCTGTTTCACTTAACCTGTAAGTAGTTCCTTCGTAAAAATTAAAATTGGCGCCCGCCGCCACACCAATCCACCATGAAGGTGTTTTGTATGTTGCTTTTGTTTGTGAATGAGCCGGAACCTGGAAATAAATTAAGACGATCGCAGCAACCAATAAACGCCTGATCAACGGTGTGTTCAGCGACCCGGGCCTGCAGGTATATTTAGAAGATATAGTATTGAGATTCATGTTTTAAGTTTTAATTTTTTATACAAATTAGAATTGAATAACCCACAGATAAAAATCTGTATCGTTACTACCCGTTAATCTTTGGAAACCCAACCAGCCTTAAAAACAATACCCGCTCTCACTGTATTTAACTTAAGCGATTCAATTGTGCGTATGTTTTGACCAAGTGATGGCAGGAAAGTGATAAATGGAGAAACTATTGTCTGGGCGCCGGCCATACGGGGCGTAAGTCTCAGATCATAACCCAACCCAACCTGCATCGAAATTGGGTTCTTTCTTAAATTCCTGATATAAGCCTCAGGATTTATTCCTTTCTGTGGGTATTGAGGTTTGTTTGATTCCTGGTAAGTAAATTCAGAACCCCACAAAAAGCCAAAGCGTGGGCCTGCGTAAAAACGAAAACCTGTTTTAGGAACCATAATAACGAGGCTGGGCTCAACAGTGAAATAACTGATGTTAGCGTCCAGCTTTCTTCCGCCGTTTTCAAACTTACCATTTCTGTCGTCGGCACCCTGCTGCACCATGATACCCCACATAGAACCGGGGCGGTGATATTCTATTACGCCGGCAAGATAACCTCCGAACCCTTTTCCATTGGTAAAACCCGGAGTAGGGTGTATATCAGCATTTAAGACACTGGTCTGGCCATTGTACCTATTATAATTGGCTCCGCCAGCCACGCCAAACCACCACGATGGTTCAGATTTTTCCGTTTGTGCGGCTGCGGGCGAAATGCCAACAGT
>JANOUJ010000062.1:0-7748 GCA_031416815.1 Chitinophagaceae bacterium | reverse complement strand
TTGATAACCGGCGGAACGCCGCCATACAATTATAGCTGGAACACAGTGCCGGTTCAAAACAACGCAACTGCTATCAACCTTGCAGCCGGCAATTACACCGTAACCGCTACCGATAATAATTTCTGCATTGTATCTACATCCATACAAATTTCGGAGCCACCACAAGGCGGTTGTGGCGATGTGTTTTTCCCCAATGCCTTTACACCCAACGGCGATGCAACCAACCCCGACTTTGGCGCCCTTGGCAATGTGGCTGCCATCAGCAATTATTTGTTGCATATTTACAACCGGTATGGCCAGCTTATCTTTTATACCCGAGACCCTTACAAAAAATGGGATGGTTTGTACAAAGGCAAACAGTTAAGCGGCAGCTATGTGTGGGTTGCCAGCTTTACTTACAAGGGTACTATTAAAAGAGATGAGCAGGGAACGGTTATGATCATCAGATAACATACATACATTAATAAATTTGTATTATTTTGCAGATTATTTACACTTCCAAGTCGCCCGTCATAAAAAAAGTGGTAACCATATTCGTAATTACCTGCTTCTTATTTAGCTGTACAAAATCAACAGATGAAGATAAATACTATATCCTGAACGGGTTGATTCTTGATTATGACAGTCAGGCGCCTATCTTTGGCGCTAAAGTGTTTGCAAACACTTTTTGCAATCCATATTGTCAAACTACAAAAGATAGCGCTTTAACAGATGCTGCCGGCAGGGTTTTATTCAGATATAGGCTTGATGAAAGATATGCCATACTTCAGGCAAGTAAAGCGAATTATCTTAACCAGTCTGAGTACTGGAATTTTGCCTACATTAATATTGATAGTACAAAAACAGATACATTATACCTTGCCAAGCCATCATTTATTAACGTAACCGCACATAAAACTGGCGCTTATTTACCGCTGGATACCATAAAGCTGGAAGTCAATGGCGACAATACAGCTCCATATGGTGAAACTGCTCTAAATATTTTCAGAATTATGTATAAGGGAAAGGCAGATGCAATCGATAGGGTATTTAACTTGCAGGCTGTTTATAGCAATCACCCCGGAGATTTGCCATATAGGAATCGAAAAGTATATTTTATTAAAACCATAATCCGAAACGGCTCAGCCATATCTTCTCAAACAGATTCAACAAATATTATCCAGTTTGGAACGCAAAACTTTACGCTTAATTATTGATTATTCTGCTATGAAACAATTGATAACCCTGCTGTCGCTCTCCTGTATTTTACTAAGCTGTAATAAAACATCGGATGAAGACGAATATTATACAGTAACCGGTCAGGTTCTTGATCTTGATAGCAAGCTGCCAATTGCCGGAGCAATAGCGTACCCGATGGGCAGGATCCCTCCATCCGACAGTGCTATAACCGATGCTACGGGAAAGTTTTCATTCACAATCAGGGTTGGTGATCCTTCCGGGTTCTTCTATGTTGTAAAAGATGGCTATTTGAGACCCAAAACTTATTGGGCAACAGTAAGTAACGTTTCCAGGACGGACACATTTTTTCTTGCGAGGCAATCTTTGGTAAACGTTACAATATCTAAAACAGTCGCTTATCTGGGTACAGACACAGTTGAGATAAAGGTTATGGGTGACAATACTCTTTCGAACGGAGAAAGCCCCATTTACAGAACATTCCATCGTGATAAAGCCAATGCACCTGATAAGTTATACAATCTTTTTGCTGCTTATTATACTGGTGGTAACAACAGCTTCTGGAATCATTTTATGATAAAAAATAAGCTCTACTTCAAAAGTGAAATAATCCGAGGGGGATCTATATTCTCTACCAAAATAGATTCAACAAATATCATTCAGTTTGGAATACAAAATTTTACACTCAATTATTGATCCGGGCTTCTAACATTTTTATATAATTCTTACCGATCAACAGCCTCATCTTTTAGAGGCATTGTTTTTGTGTTACCTCCTGTACTTAACCAAAAAACTTACAACAATGAAACAGCTTAAACAAATTTTCATCTGCGGCGGCCTGCTTTCGGCCTTGTTTTTTACAGCCTGTAATGATGCAAAAAAGACTGAAGAAACAGCAGTTACAACGGATACCACCCAGGTAAATAATCCCGAGACTAACGCCGCCATGGCAGCCATTTCGGCAACCGTGCCCGATACAGCGCTTACCGGAACCGCGGCATTCTCTCAACAAAACGGGAAGGTAAAAATGGTTTTAAACATTACCTGTTCAACCATGGCAAATAAATCTGTAGCGGTACATTTACACGAAATGGGCGACTGCGGCGATATGGGTAAAATGGCGCACGGCCATTGGAACCCTACTAACCAGCCACATGGTAAATGGGGCAGCAGCGGTTTTCACAGCGGCGATATTGGCAATGTAAGTCTGGATGCATCTGGCAACGGAACCCTTGAAATAGAAACAGACCTGTGGAGCATTGGCGGAGATGAAAAAACAAATATTCTTAACCGGTCGGTAATAGTACACGGCGGGATTGATGATTTTAAAACGCAGCCCACCGGTAATGCCGGCTCCCGTATTGGCTGCGGTGTTATCATTAAAAAATAATTATGGTTATTAAGTTGAGTACTGGCTGGCAGGTGATACAACCTGCCAGCCAGTACTTTTTTTTGCGATTTATTCTCCAACATTTTTAAACTTATTCATAACTTCAATAGCCTAACTTACCAAAACTTTTAACAATGAGAAAACTAACAAACCTTATTTTAGGCTTTCTACTTATTTCTTTGTACAGCTGCAGCGGTTCCGATACTTACAGAGGGCTTTGGAAAGCCATTGATGAAAAAGGAGAAAAATTTGAAATTACTTTTAACGAAAAAGACATCAGCATAAAATATATGAGTACAGGCCGGTTGATAACATACAAGTACACACAAAATTCTGTTTCCATCCAAAACTCGGTTGAAACCTACGGCATCAAAACAGGTGATGGAAATACTTATCAAATTAATTTCCCTATAGCGAATGACGAAACCAAAGGAGTTATCAAAAATGGTGCAGGCACGCCCCTGTATATAATTGGCAGATCGGCATACCTAAAGTATGAAGATATTTACGGGGTGAAATAAAAACTTAACTATACCGAAAACTCAGCACTCTCCTTCCTTTGTAACATTCTAAAACTTTCAACTTCAGCTTTGGTTTCCTCTGCCTGTCCGGTAGACATATCATCCACCTCCAACTCAATCCTCCTGGTAATATCACTTAAAGAAGAAAGTCGCTCCATGGTATAAGGTATCGTATCTAACCCGGAAGCAAATTTTAAAATATAACTATAAATACCAAACAGGCTGCCGGCCATAATGGTGCTGCCGTGTAAATTCTTTGATGCAATTAATGAAACGGCAATTACCAGCAGCACCATGATCTCCATAAAACCAAAGTTCCAGGCTTCTTTATCTGAAATGCGTATCTGCCACTTGCGTAAATTATTATAATGATGACGGATGCTGTGGTTGTTGCCCGTGCTGATGATATCTACCTGTTTCTCCAGCTCATCGTTCTTGTGTTTATTCAACCGCATCATTTTTTTGCCATACAGCATGCTGATAATAATTACAGGGATCATTATCGCAAGACAAATAAGTACCACTGTTTTATCGTAAAAGAAAAGGATGATGAGTGAACCTAAAATATTGTAAGCGGCTTCAATTACATATACCAGGTCGTGCTCTAAAAAATCAACAAACTCACGGGCCAGGTTGCTGTGGGCGCTTAGTTTAGATACATCGTTCTTAAGATACCGGCGGCTTAAAAACCGGGTTACCAGCGATGTGTAAATGGCGGTATAGGTACGGGTATCAAACATATGGCGTATGGTACCAATTACCAGGTAAGCCAGGTGAACAATAGTAAGCACGATCAGCCCATTATAACTTCCTTTTATCAGGTCGTTGATGGCTTCACCAAAAAAATAAAAGCGCAGCAATCCGCCCAGCATCTCCAATGAAAAAAGGGAGTACGTAAATATCAATTGATATTTATGCTTCATCATCAGGTTGCGTAATATCTGAAACTTCGACATAGTTCTGTTGTTTTGATCCGCCGTAGGCGGACCAGCTGGTTAAAAAGCCCAATTAAGGTCAATGTTCTTAAGGCCTAAAATTCTAAAAGCTGTCAGGCTGAGCCTGTCGAAGCCGGTAAAGATTTATGTTGTCAACTCGCCTTCGACAGGCTCAGGCTGACAGTCCTTAATTAGTTACATTGTCCGTAAAAGAGAGCATGTAATGGGTGGTTAGTAAGACCGGGGAAATGCTGGTGAGTTTAATTGTTGCGCTGGCTTTCTCTTTCTGTTACCGAATTATGGGTAATTCCGGTAATCCATCCACAACAATTATCTGCACCGCAGCGGCAGTTAAAGGGCTCCATATGTTCATCCAGGAAGCTGGCGTAGTTAAGGGTTAGTTCTTCGCCCTGCTGTATATTTCGCAGCGCCACTACATTCAAGCCTTCATAAGCGGTATTCGGATCGCAACTGTGATTTTGTGGTGCCCAGTTTGCCGGGTTATTATCCCAGAGCAAAAATACCTCTTTACTAAGTGGATAAGCGTATTTTCTAAATGATTCCTTTTCCTTAACATTCCAGTAACGAGCTACATAATTGCGGGTTACGATGCTTTGGGGCATTTCCTCTCCTTTGAAGATCAACTCATTAGCCTGTATATGTTGTGAGGCATAAATGCCATAACCGGCAATGGCATTGCCCCTCATAGTGTATTTTTTTAGCCTACGTTGGTGGCGGGCAATGCCTTCATCAATGATCTTTGTAAGAAAACCCGCCTGGCCAATGCCGTCAGCTTTTAGGATATAATCGGCCGATCCCTCGTAACCATCTTTATAAAAAACCGAGCAGGTAAAATTTATTTCCAGGAAAAAGATCTCGTTTTGGTCATTCACCCTGAAATCGAGCCGGGCATAACCGACCCCGCCAAAACCCTGGAAAATTTGAAGGGCTGCATCTTTTAGTTCTGCTTCCAACCCAGGATCGTTGCAGGGGATGTTTGCTTCGGGATGAAGCTCCGATGTTTTTAAAGCATAAGTTTTAAATTCAAAACCTTCTGGAAAAATATATTCGATGGGTTTAAAAACCGTGCAGGTTTTTTCATCATCTGCATTGGCAACCAGCATTACGGTAAACTCTCTTCCCTGGATATATTCTTCAACAAGCAATGGTCCGTATTCATCCAATATCCCGGTGCATTTTTGCTGCAGCTCTTCTTTGTTATGTACCAAAGATTGTTGATCAATCCCTAGACTATCGCCGGCATTATCTGGCTTAACAAACAATGGATATCGTAAATGGCTGCATTTTTTATCCAGACAATCCAATGTTTCGATCAATGCAAATGCGGGAGTTTTAACATCCACGGTATAAGCCACGTATTTCATCAGGTCTTTGGCAGGATCGTACAACAAAGAAGTAGGACCGGTAAAAGGAAGATTTAGCAACTCCATAAAGTAGATCACATCAATGGAGGGAATGCTCCACTCCAGGTATCCTTCGCATAGGTTTACAAAAACATCGTAGTTCTTTTTCTTTAGTTCTTTTAGTTGTTTGTATGTAGATAATTTATTAAGGAGTACATGGTCGAATGTTGCATCAGGCATTAAATGGCTGATATCTCTTGGTGGATCATAATTTTGATAATCAACATCAGAAGTGGAATAGTCGGGCTGAAGCACACAAATTTTTAAAGCAGAGCCCCCCGGCCCCCTAAAGGGGGAGTTGGGCGAAGATTGATGCGAAGATGTGTTTTGATTTTTCGGTTCTTCCATTTGGTAGTCTGCTTAATATCTGCAGCAGATTGTTTAAGCAATACGCCTTTTTAATTGGCTTGCCGACAAGCGGGTAAATGCATCATTTATAATTTCAGAAACCAGTTGAGTAAAGGTGTTTCCGCTAAAGCGGAGTATAGCACCTATTGAAGTATAATCTTCATCGTCACTTAAACCGCATTGGGCATTTACTTCCAGCACAAATAATTTTCCGCTTTCTTTATCCATCCGAACATCTACACGGGTATAGCCGCAACCCCTGGTGGCAACATAAGCATCCCAGCTAATCTTTTTTATTTCATCGATCAGCGAAGCGTCAGGCAAAGCATATTCATAAAAATTGCCATCGTTGGGCATGGGCGTTTCATCTTCATAAATTTCCCAAAGCCTGTCGAAGGATAGGAATTTTTCCTGTTCCGGTAATGATTCATGAAAAACCCTTTCAACCGGTGTATAAATTTTTGCGTCTTTAGGATTGTTGTGAGAACCAGATATCAAAACTGTGAACTCGGGACCGGTAATAAAAGATTCAGCGATCAGTCCATCTGCTGCGAGGTCCCATCCACGATAACCTTCAAACATTCTGTTTACCTGCTCCGATAATTCAGTGTGATCGTGTACAACGTTTTTAATACCCACCCCCATGCTTCCGCCGGAAATGGATGGCTTAACAATGATGGGAGTACCAAGCTTTTCAAAAATAGTATGCAGGTTTTGGTCTGTATCATTAATGGCTTTCCACCTGGCTGAAGGCACACGGGCTTTATCAAAAGCACGTTTCATAGGTATTTTAGATGTAGTGATATGGTAAAAGTATTCATCGGCTCCTGTATAGATCAAACCTTTTTCTTCCAGCAGGCGAATAACAGAAATTCCAGGCGTGCCGTTAATCTCATCTCCATCGCACAAATTAAAAACCACGGGTGTTTTATTACTGAAGTCTTTTTCCTGTGCTATCAATTCAATAATGTTGGGATAATCTTTTATGGTAACAGGTTGCCATTTCCATTCAATGCCCAGCTCGGCAAAAGTTTTTTCGTACTCAGCTATACTCTGGCTAAAATCGTAATAATAATCAATATTGGCATCGTTGGTTTCTAACAGCGGTGCCAGTACCCACACTTTAATTTGTTGGAAAGAGACAGAAGATATTAATGGGTTAAAAGCAGCCATAGCAAAAACGGGCGGCTACAGGGATAATTTTTGCCTTACCTGCTGCCTGATAAAATCGGTTAGTTTATATTTTGAAAGTGTTTCAATAGAAAGATGTGAAGCGCCGTTTATTAATTGTATACATGCTGCACTGTTGCAATTGCAAACAAAAGGTTGTGCCATTTCCCATTCGGTGCTGGGGTAAAAAAAAGTTAGTTCATCACCCGGTTGTATGGGCTGCAAACAAACCAGTTCCATGCTGGTAGTATTAAAAAAGGCATTTGGGTTGCAACTATGGTTCATGTATTGCAAAAACTCAGGTTTCAGCGTAATGTGCCGGTTGGTACCGGTTTGCACGGTTAAGTATGTTGCAAACGTTTGGGTTGTGGCTGCACCGAACCCACAGATAACATTACCCGGCATACAACTAATAGCCGCAAATAAAGATCGTTGATTGGTTTCATTATTCAGTACAACATTTGCAAAAATGTGTTTACTGATAACTTCGAAAGATGGGGTAGTAACAGAAGTTTTTATCATGCTTTTTTTGATGGGAATAACCCGTAAAAGTTTAAAATAATTTTATTTTAATTTTAGCAAGCATTTCTATTTAGTAAATGTATAAAAGCATTGATGAATAAAAAAGATAAAAGGCAGTTATTATTCAATGGTGGATTATTAGCGATATTGTGTGTATAACCATGCTGTATACATTTATAACTAAATGAACGGATCTTATGTCAACAGAACCTGGCCAACCCAATCCCGAATTACTGATTCAACTGGTACAAATGAAAATGCC
>JANOUJ010000061.1:0-18985 GCA_031416815.1 Chitinophagaceae bacterium | reverse complement strand
GCAAAATTTGGGTCGTTAGCAATACGATCTGCAGGAATACCGCCCTTGCCTTTGGCTAAAAAACCATCCTGCGATTTGTAGAAGGTAATATCTCCGATAGTACCCTCCAGTTTGATTATGCCTTTTTGTTTTGCCATTTTTTTGGTTTTAAAAATTATCAATCGAAATGTTTTTCGGCACATTTCATCAAGCCTTAAAAAAAACTGATCAGTAATTCTTAAAAGCAAATCTGCAAAGCATTCTCAGTGTTTTCATCAAACCACTTCCGATAATCGCACTTATTGCCGCAGTAAACATTTATTGCTGCTATTGTATGTTATAGGTATTTATTAAATTTGTATGCCCTTTCCGGCCGAAGATGCACTATAGCATAGCCCAGGGAAAGGTATATGTAGTGTATGAAAACAGAAACCACAAGGTTGTGTGTTTACCCCAAAGATGTTCAACGGATCACCGGCAAAAGTGAGCGTTGGGGACGTATGTTATTACTGAAAATCCGGGAGGCTCAAAACAAACACGAGCACCAATTTGTTACTATCGAAGAGTTTTGTAATTATACCGGGTTTAAGGTGGAACAGGTACAGGCGTCGTTAATAGGGTAATAGATAAGGTTTTTTTCTACTATCAATCTAATACAATTCCCGTCAAATAAAAAGTGAGTATAGAGGTGAGTTAAAAGAGCCTACTTATTGAAACCCTTACTGGTAAACTAGTGACAGGTTGCTTTGCAGTCCCGTCCGGTCCGCAGAAAGCCTTCGATACATTGTATTGAAGGCTTTTTTCATGAACAAAAATTCACTACTTCTCAATACCTTCACAAAAAAAAATCATGAGTTTGCGTACACAATTACAGGGCACCGGTGTGGCCATCATTACTCCGTTTAAATCAACAATGGAAGTTGATTTTGACGCGTTGGGAAAGTTAATTGACTTTATCATTGAAGACGGAATAGAATATATTGTAACGCTGGGTACAACAGGCGAAACCCCGACGCTTGATTCCGAAGAAAAATTTGACATCATCAATTATACTTTTGAAAAAGTACAGGGCAGGGTACCGGTGGTTGTGGGTGTTGGCGGTAACAATACCAAGGAAGTGATGGAAAACTTAGAAAGTTATCCGCTGGAAAAAGCCGCCGCCGTTTTAAGTGCCAGCCCTTATTACAATAAACCTTCGCAGGAGGGTATATTTCAGCATTATAGCAACCTGGCAACTGCAAGCCCCAAACCAATAATATTATATAATGTGCCCGGCAGAACGGGAAGCAATATCAGCCCAGAAACCACTTTGCGCCTGGCAAAAGAAGTTGAAAATATTGCCGGTATTAAAGAGGCCAGCGGCAATATGGTACAATGCATGCATATACTGCGGGATAGGCCCGATGATTTTTTAGTGGTAAGCGGTGATGATCATCTAACACTGCCATTGATGGCCTGTGGGATGGATGGTGTGATCAGTGTGGCAGCCAATTGTTTCCCTAAAACCTTTTCAGATATGGTACGCCATTGTTTGCAGGGCGATTTTGCAGCAGCAAGGCCGCTGCATTATAAATGTCTCGAAGGAAATGACCTGTTGTTTGCAGAAAATAATCCTGCAGGCGTAAAAGCATTTTTGTACGAACTGGGATTAATTGAAAATGTGCTTAGACTGCCATTGGTGACATTAAGCGATGTTATTCATCAAAAAATAAAAACTTACCTGAACAAATGAAATGAGCCATAACGAACTTTGATACCGGCCAAAATATCTAATAGCCAATTCCCTGCCCGTTCCGTTCAGGCGGGCATCTGGCTAAAATGAAATAAAAATAACAGATGAAATATTTTGTGTTCCTTATTTTTTTTACCTGCAGTTTTTTTTATAGTGGGGCACAATACAGAATTGTTTTTAAACTAGGAAAATACCCGGATAAACACAATAATGATACTGCTTTTCTTGCAGGAAATTTTAATAACTGGGATCCCCGGAATGACGCTTTTAGATTTTTACTTATCAATGAAAATAGTTTTGAGTTCATCCTGAATTTACCTGCCGGGCAATATGCATATAAATGCACCAGGGGCAATTGGCGTACTGTGGAATGTGCTTCAGACGGGAAAGACATAGATAATCATTTGTTCCAGGTATCGGCCGATACGACCATTGAAATTAATATTGAAGCCTGGAGAGATGATTTTGCTGTGATAAGTAAAAAACACACTGCCACCAAACAGGTACTTGTTATGGATTCTGCATTTTTTATTCCGCAGTTAAACAGAGCCAGGCGCATCTGGATCTATTTACCAGAGGGATATGAGCATAACAAAAAACAGTATCCCGTTTTATATATGCACGACGGGCAGAATATTTTTGATGATCATACTGCAGGTTTTGGGGAATGGGGTGTTGATGAATGCCTGGACAGTTTGATCAATGCAGGAAAGCAGCCTTGCATTGTGGTGGGTATTGATAACGGCCCCCAAAGGTTTAATGAATATAATCCTTTTGCGTTTCGGGATTTTGGAGCCGGAGAAGGAGACCAATATCTTGATTTTATAACACAAACGCTGAAACCTTTTATTGATAAAAAATACAGAACACTTTCATCAAAAGAAAATACAATAATTGCCGGCAGTTCAATGGGAGGCCTCATCTCTTACTACGCTATGATAAAGCAGCCACAAGTATTTGGGAAGGCTGGCGTTTTTTCTCCTGCTTTCTGGACGGCGCCGGCCATTAAATCGTTAACCGATTCCTTGGCAACAAAAGTAAATGGCAAATTTTTCTTCTACATGGGCGGAAAGGAAGGAGGCACTTATATTAGCGATATGTTGACGACACAGGAGTTGCTTGGAGAAAAATCCTCCGCCATGATCTACTCGGTTGTTGATGACGACGGCTTGCACAATGAAAAAGCCTGGCGTAAATGGTTTGCCGAATTTTATAATTGGATAATGGCTGATGGCTTCAATAACGTAATAAAAGCAGTTGATTGATCAAATGATATAGCAGCTTCCTTGGATGGCCAGTTCAGTTTTTTTAAAAACCTCTTGCGTCTCAAATAAAAATTCATCAAGTTCTTCGTATTTGGAAGAAAAGTGGCCGATCAGCAATCTTTTAACTTCGCCTTTTTTTGCAATGGTTCCCGCCTGTATCGTTGTACTGTGAAACCTTGTGGCAGCTCTTTCGTGCAGGTCCTTCAGGTAAGTAGTTTCATGATACAGCAGGTCAACTTCTTTTACTTTTTCTGCAAGACTTTCATCAAAAATGGTATCGGCACAATAGGCGTAGCTCTTTCCTATTGCAGCCGCAACAGTCACTTCTTCATTGGGTACAATGGTGCCCTTTTTAGTAATGTAATCTTCGCCTTGTTGCAGATTTTCATAAAAGGCTGCAGGTATCTCATAAATCTTTGCACGTTCAGCATCCAGTTTCCTTGGTTTCTTTTTCTCCCTGAACAAAAACCCCCAACAATCAATGCGGTGCTTTACTTTAAAGCATTCAACGGTCATTTTATTTCCGTCAACAATCAACCCTTCTTTTTGTATCGGGTGAAAATGTAAATTGAAACAAAGGTGTGTGGCGGCAAAATTTAATTGCAGTGCTATTAACTGCTCCAGTTCAGGTGGTGCATGCAAATGCAGATCTTGTGTGCGGTTGAGCAGGCTCATGCTTGTAATTAAACCGATCAGACCAAAATAATGGTCCCCATGCAAATGAGAAATAAAAATGTGATTGATCTTACTGCGCTTTACTTTGTATTTAGAAAGCTGCATTTGTGTGCCTTCGCCGCAATCAATTAAAAAACTCTCTTCCGGAGTTTGTAAAACCTGGGCAGTGGGGTTTCTGTCAAAAGCGGGTATTGCAGAGTTATTTCCAAGTATAGTTAGTGCAAGCAATTTGTTTTTGGTTTGTGGTTTGTAAGTTTTTGGTTTGTAGTTAAAGACCTCAGTTAATGTTGGAATGCTGCTTAACCACAAACAACAAACTACAAACCATTAACCTTTCTTATTCATCGTCCCTCAAAAAATCCCTTTCAATTTCTTCCATCTGCAGTATATCCCATGCTTCACTTTCCGTTGGTGTAATATTCATCAGTTCCAGCAAGTCTTTACTTTCCAATAATTGTACCACATCTTTTTGCAGGCTGCAAATTACGAAAGAGCAGTTTTTTTCATAAAATTGGCTTTGAAGATTTGCAATGTTTTCACCTATTTGTTCATCTATAGATCGCACCGCATCCATTTTTAAGATAACATGTGGTATGTCTTTTTGCAGGTATCCAAGCAACAATTCCTTTAATTCATCTGTCATATTAACAGATAAGTGTGCTTCTTCAGGCTTAATAACAGTAAATCTTTCTTTGGTATCTATTTTGACATTCATTAATTAAAGTAATTGAGTTAGAAGTTACGGTTTGTAAAGTAAAGAAAATTTTACAACCGCAATTTGCAAAACGAAGAAAATTTTGTTAGGGGATAGCATACCGCACCAAATTTCTTTAAAATGTTAAAGTGATAAAAGGGTTTGAGCTTTTCAGGAAAAAACTCATCTAATACCAAGACTACTTTTAAACATATTAACATTTCGTAAAACGGGCAAACTTTATCTTTGAAATTAACGTTATTATTGTACAAGCTAAATTCAATATAAAATGGATAATAATTTTTCAGCGCAGGTAAAAGAGATCATCTCCTACAGTAGAGAGGAAGCATTGAGATTGGGAAACGATTTTATTGGAACCGAACATTTGGTATTGGGTTTAATACGCGACGGGGAGAATACGGCTGTTAAAATATTAAAATCGCTCAATATCGATCTTGCCGAACTCCGTAAAGAGATCGAGATAGCGGTTAAAGATAAAACCGGTAAAAACATTGCAAACATCAACTCACTTCCATTAACCAAACAAGCCGAAAAGGTGATCCGGATTACGGTGCT
Organism: Chitinophagaceae bacterium; assembly: GCA_031416815.1. Taxonomy (GTDB): domain Bacteria; phylum Bacteroidota; class Bacteroidia; order Chitinophagales; family Chitinophagaceae; genus Ferruginibacter. The sequence continues at coordinate 14,064 of JANOUJ010000061.1, read as the reverse complement.
GGAAGCGAAGGCGCAAAAAAGTGCATTGGTAGAGAGTGAGCACCTGATGCTTTCGATCTTAAAAAATAAAGAGAATATTGCCACACAAATCTTAAATCAGTTTGATGTGGATTATGATGTTTTTAAAAATGAACTTGGGTTCGTAACCAGCAACCCTCCATCCGCCGAATTTAATGATGAAGGAGAAGATGATTTTGATGAAGAAAGAAAACAATATGGCGGCCAAAAATCGCAACGTCCGGGCGCTGCCAATCAGCCCAAAACAAAAACACCGGTACTGGATAATTTTGGAAGAGATATAACACGACTGGCAGAGAATGGATCCCTTGATCCGATCGTAGGCAGGGAAGTTGAAATAGAAAGGGTTTCTCAAATTTTATCACGCCGTAAAAAAAATAACCCCATTTTAATTGGTGAACCTGGTGTTGGTAAAACCGCTATTGTAGAGGGTTTGGCACTTCGTATTGTTCAAAGGAAAGTTTCCCGTGTTTTATTTGATAAAAGAGTGGTTAGCCTTGACCTGGCAGCTTTGGTTGCCGGTACAAAATACCGTGGCCAGTTTGAAGAAAGGATGAAAGCTATTATGAACGAGCTTGAAAAAAACAGGGATGTTATTTTATTTATTGATGAGATACATACCATTGTAGGTGATGGTGGCGCCAGCGGTTCTTTAGATGCTTCCAATATTTTTAAACCGGCTTTGGCAAGAGGAGAGTTACAATGTATTGGTGCTTCAACTTTAGATGAGTACCGTATGCACATAGAAAAAGATGGGGCATTGGATCGTCGTTTTCAAAAGGTATTGGTTGAGCAGCCATCGGTTATTGAAACCATCGAGATCTTAAATAACATCAAAAGCAAGTACGAAGACTATCACAATGTAACCTATAGCCAGGAAGCTATTGAAGCCTGTTTAAAATTAAGCGACCGTTACATGACGGATCGTTTACTTCCTGACAAAGCGATTGATGTATTGGATGAAGTAGGTGCCCGTAAACACATTAAAAATATTAATGTACCGGAAGATATTATTGAACTGGAAAAAAAGATCGAAGACATTAAACTTGAAAAAAATAAAGTTGTAAAAAGCCAGCGTTTTGAAGAAGCTGCATCTTTAAGGGACACTGAAAAACGTTTGCAGGAAGAATTGGAAGCTGCAAAAAATGCATGGGAAGAGGAAAGCAAACACAAGCGATTCCCGATAGAAGAGGAAGATATTGCTGAAGTGGTACACATGATGACCGGTATTCCTGTAAAAAGGATGGTACAGGCCGAAACAGACAAACTCCGCCGCATGGCTACTGATCTGCAGGGGGCGGTGGTTGGACAGGCAGATGCCATTTCAAAAGTAGTAAAAGCCATTCAACGTAACAGGGTAGGTTTAAAAGATCCAAGGAAACCAATCGGCACATTTATTTTCCTGGGTCCTACTGGAGTAGGTAAAACTGAATTGGCACGTTCACTCGCCAGGCATATGTTCGATAGTGATGATGCACTCATTCGTATAGATATGAGTGAGTATATGGAAAAATTTACCGTTAGCCGTTTAATTGGAGCACCTCCGGGATATGTTGGTTATGAAGAAGGTGGACAGCTTACAGAAAAAGTTCGTCGTAAGCCGTATTGCGTTATTTTGCTGGACGAAATTGAAAAAGCACATCCGGATATCTATAATATTTTACTACAGGTTTTGGATGATGGCATGTTAACAGATGGAATGGGACGCAAGGTAGATTTTAAGAATACCATGATCATCATGACGTCAAATATTGGAGCCAGGCAGTTGAAAGACTTTGGAGATGGTGTTGGATTTGCTACAGCTAACCGCATGGAAAATGCTGATGAAAATAATAAAGCAGTTATTGAAAAAGCATTGAAGCGTACTTTTAGTCCCGAGTTCTTAAACAGGATCGATGACGTGGTTGTATTCAATTCCTTAAGTAAGGAAAATATCTTTGAGATAATCGATATTGTAATGCAGGGTGTTATTAAGCGCCTGACAAACCTGGGTTTGGCCATGGAATTAACGCCGGAAGCAAAAAGCTTTATTGCTGATAAAGGATATGATGCACAGTTTGGCGCAAGGCCACTGCACAGGGCCATTCAAAAATATTTGGAAGACCCATTAGCTGAAGAGATTCTGAATATGAATATTAAGAACGGAGACGTAATGGTAGCGGAAATGGATGAGACCGGCGAGAAAATAAGATTCGTATTAAAAAAGGAGGAGAAAAAAAAAGAAAGAAAGTCTGAGGCCTGATAAATTTTGTGCTGTAACTTATAAAAATACCGTTCATTTTGTTATGAACGGTATTTTCATTGGAAAGATTTTTTGATTATTCTTTAAGAATTTTTTCTACAATTGTATCTGTATCAGTAACAATGTTTAAAAAATATACCCCACCTGGTAATTTATATAGGTCGCGTAAAGTAAACCAATTGAATCCTTTATTGCCTTTTACATATTTTTGAAAAACCAGCTTGCCGCCAGCGTCAAATATTCTAAAATCAACGGGCATTGTTCTGGTAAGCGTAATATAAATATCCATATAGTTTGTAAATGGATTAGGCCTTATCTGAGTAATTAATTGCACATTGCCGCTTGTAATACGTATGATGATGATTTTACTGTAGGTATACCCTCCACTTTTATCGATCATTTTCAGGCGATAATAATTTGCACCTTTGGCAGGCATTGGATCAACCAGTGTATAATTTTCAACCTTGTCCAGGGTTCCTTTGGCCTTTACAGTACCAATGGGTGTAAAATGCTGTCCGTCTATACTACGCTCTACCACAAAATTTTCGGCATTAACCTCGTGGGTAGTTACCCAATAAAGGCCAACCTTATCACCATTCAGTTTTCCGTTAAAATCGAGCAGGGTTACGGGTAATACACTGCCCACTTCTGCTACCAGCATGTGCAGCGATACCCCGGCACAAATGGGTTGTGGCGCTGTGGCTGTAACATCGCAAAGCGAATAAGTTACCAGGTCGGGGCCAATGTAATTAAAAAGTGGTGTATACAAATAGGTTCCATCTGAGTAAAAATTTACCTGACCGCCCCGTTGTGTAGTTCGGGTTTGAATAAGGTTTTTAGGTCCCGCTGTATTAATAGTAACTCCCTGAAAACTGATGGGGTTGTTATTTGGTTCCCGGTCATTATTAAAAAAAGTTCCGCTCTTGCTAAGGTTCCTGTATGTAAATTCAAAATCATCTCCCCCAAATGGCGGGTCATTGGCAGCACCATTGCCATTGGGTAATATTTTTATTTGCAATTGTGAGGTAGCACAATAAGGGTTGGTTGTATTATCACAAATGGTATAATCAATAGTAACAGATCCATGAAAATCTGCTGCAGGTGTAAAAGTATAGTTACCATTGGCATTTAATACAAAGGATCCACCATTTGATACGCTTTTGTCGGTAGCGGTTAACCCTCCAATATTTAACGGGGTTCCCAAAGTGCCGCTCTGATCCGGGTTTCCATCCCCGTTAGTATCATAAATAAACCCGGTAACAATAAATGGATAATTTTGCACTTTCCGGTCATTTTCAAATAAATTACGGCTAATGGCAGGGCCATAGGTGATATCTTCGTCGTTGTTTGGTATTAAACTGTTTGCAACCGTTAATAACGGGCTCACTGTTATGACCAGGTATCCCGTATCGCTTGCAGCGTTGGGCTTATTATCGAAAATAATGTAGGGCACCCTCATGTAGCCGAGAAAATTATTTGCAGGGGTATAAGTATAGGCACCGGTTGCCTGTATGGCGAGCGTGCCTGCATTGGCAACCGGGCTTCCGTTTAAAGAAAAACCGGCTACGGTAATACTGCCGGTAGTTCTGGCTGCCCCAATATTATCAATAAATCCGCCAAAACTTAAGGCATCCCCTTCCAAATCAAAATCATTGATAATGGTTACACCGCTTACCTGGGTATTTATCCAGGTACTGTTTTCATCATTCACAACATAAGTGCTGTTGGGAATAATGATATCGATAGTTAGTGTTGCGGTAACACAGGCACCATTAGACGGAGCACAGGTGGCAGGGTTTGTTGAAATGATATCACATATCTGGTACGTAAGTATATCGGTTCCAAAATAACCAGGATTTGGTATATATTCTATAAGCCCGTTTATGGGGTTCACACTGGCTGTGCCATGCAGCGGCGCCACCGTAATAACGGGGATGGTGAGTTCATTTTGATCGGGGTCATAATCATTATTACGTACATTTTTATACAGTGCTTCATCCATGATGATGGTCTCATTGTCATTTAAAGCAACCGGGGGATTATTTACCGGGGGAGCCAAAATGTTGATGGTAACCGTAGCCTGGGCAGATAATTGAGGAGGTACCCCATTATCTGTTAACCTGTAAGTAAAGGTAACCGCACCAATAAAACCTATGGCAGGGGTGTAAGTAACTGTACCATCATTGTTGTTGATAAGCGAACCTGCACCAGGCGGGTTTAATGCGCTAAGATTGGTTACCGTAAGCGTATTTCCCTCGGGATCGCTGTCATTCGAAATCAGGTTAAGTGTAATGGCGTTGCAGGGTGGCCCGGAAGTGTTATCATCAACCGGAACAGGCGTGCGGTTCATTACCACAATCACCACCATGGCCGTATCACGAAAGGGGCTTCCACAGGCAGGGCTTGGCTCCGCTACTGAATAGTATAGTGTATCATTACCTGTAAATCCATTATCGGGTGTATAAACTATACTGCCACTGCCGTTAACCGATGCCGTACCGTTTTTTGGCGATGTAACAATAGTGACTGTATAGGATGCGCCCAGCGTTGCAGCCTCAGGATCGCTATCGTTGGCTTTTACATCAAGTGTTTGCGCCACGCCACTTAAAGCGCCGGCAGGAGAATCGTTGTTGGCAACAATAGCCCCGTTGGTAATATTTACATAAACAGAAGTTGTATCTGCCAGCCCGCTTGCAGTATGCAATACCCTGTAACTCATTGAGCGTATGCCATTAAACGTGGTATTGGGTGTATATGTAATTACACCTGTGGTTACGTTAATGCTGGTTATACCAGAAGCAGGAACGGTAATGATGCTATAAACTCTTCCACCGGTAACGGGATAATAATCGTTTGTAGCAGTGGCAATATTTACGGCAACCCCGTTAGGTGTTGTTGCTGTATCGGGCATGGCCATAGGGGCCCGGGTTGGAATGGCAGGACAAACTGCTGGAATAGTGTAATCAACAACTAATAGAGGAAGATTAGAGCCTGCTGTTCTGCTATTAAATTCCCATCTATCATCGCCCGACCCTGAAACATTTTCTGTTGCAGGTGTTGCTTTTATCACTACACCAAAATTTTGAAATGCTCCTGACTTCCAGTTTTGAACTACTGTACCCAGTGCTGCACCAGACCAATCAGAATAGGTATTTTGTGCACTAAAAGTTGCTCTTGTAGCCAAAATAGAAGCATCAAAATCTCCACCCAAAGTAGTCCAGGGTAAATCCGGCACCGCTTCAATACGATTGGTCCAGTTAGCTGCTAAATTATTGGTGCCTGCGGCCACACCGGCACTTTCGTTCCAATCACTTGTAATTCTGTGTACGTTTGTCGCAAATTGTCCATCAGATCTGTTTGCGTACAACCTTAAGTTGGCATTTGTTACTATAGCACCAGCAGGCAAAGTAGTAACGTCGAATTTAATTATTGTACGCATTACTCTATTACCATCTCTATGGTTAATATTTATATCACCGCTTGCACCAAAGTTATCTATTAATTGAGCTTGATTTAAATAAGTATCCTCAGTGGCAGGAAGTGTGACCTGGCCAGAAGAAGCAGGTGACACCTCGTAGGTTCCCCCATCACAGGCGTTATTTACAACGGTAACAGTTACTGTTGCTGTTTTTGTATAGCCGATCGAATTAACAATACGATAGGTAAAATTATCGGTGCCTGCAAAGTCGGCATTGGGTAAGTAGGTGATGGTGTTATCCATATTTATAGAAACCTTTCCGTTGGCCGGTGCAACTGTAATTGCCGATACGGTTAAAGGCCCTGATACCACCGGTAAATCATTTGCCAAAACGTTAAAGCGGCTTTCCACATCTTCAGCAATACTAAATGCATCATTAGTGGTATTGGGTAAATTAGCAACATTACCAACAGTAATGGTATAAGTGCCTGTGGCGCACAAAGGCGTAGGTGTGGTATTGTCGCATACCGTGTATGTAAGTGTTTCTATACCCACAAAACCCTGGTTTGGCGTATAGGTAATATTACCGTTGGCGTTAAAACTCATAACCCCGTTGGCAGGGTTTGTAACATTGGTAAGTGTGATTGGCTGACCATTCTGATCAGTATCATTGGCAAGCACGTTGTATGTAAGGCTTACGTTTCCGCAGCCTGGGTCAATGCTTTGGGCATCGTCGGTTACTGTGGGCGGGTGATTAGCAAGAATAAGTATACTGTATGTATTAAAAACAATACGGCCACAGTTATCTGTAACTTTGCAGGTGATGGTGCATGGTGTATTATTGATAATCGTTGGTGCAGTATAATTAGTTGTTGTGCCTGTTGGGTTGGAAAAGCTGCCCCCGCAACTGGATATCCACTGATAAGTAAAAGTGGCTCCCATCATCGGTGATGTAGCAACCACATTCAATCCCGTGATAGTAACACCCGATTGTATTTGCAATCCTTCTGTAATTCCGGTAATAGTGATGACCGGTCTTTTTACCAGGGTCTTAAAAAAACTAAAATTAAGAAAAACACGTTGGGCGGCAGCATCATCTGCCGATCCTTTGTTGATGTCGTGCCCCGCCTCATACATTACAAATCCCCGGTTGGGGTCGTTCATGCCACGACCATACACAATAGCGGCGGCTGCACCGGGCGACCTGGTTGGTATATCTGACTGGGTTGGATCTATGGCAATTAACTTGGCTCCGGCATTCCATGCCCCGCCCAGTTTAGGCAAATATATCTGTTCCGATCCATTGGTCATAGCCGCATCGGTTTTACCCATATACTGTGCAATGGGATCGGTAACATATTGGTGCGTATATGGGGGTGATGCATCATTGTGGGAACCAAAGGGAACCAGCCCCGTGGTGGATAAAAAATTCATTTTTTGTGCCGGGTTTGCCGGGTTAACCAGATTTTCTAACACACTTACAGCATGGCAACAGGCCCAAATACAGCCCAGGTAATCCTTGTTCCAACTCCACAAAGGGCCATGTGAATTCCAGGTGGGATCGGCATGTGGCATTACATAATAGTCATCGCAACCATTTAGTTGAGAAGGGATTTTAAAAGTATATGCACCCGGAAAAGCCGTATTGGTGATGCCGGCGTTTAGCAGGAATTTTTCAGCAATATTTCCGTTTTGAGCATCCAATATCCAGCGGGGATATGTATCCACCGTTAGTGTAATATCTAAAGTAAGAGCCGATGTTGTGGTCGTACCCACAACTCCCTGGCCGGTCCAATAAGTGATCCGGCTGTTTACGGCAGCAGTCCGATATTCAGATTTGATAACGAATGTACCTCCTTTGTACTGTACCCCGTTATAGGTAAAATCCACACCATCTTTGGATTTTGAAGGATTTACAATAAATTTTACCGATATGTTATAATTTCTGATCAGATCATATATTAAACCATAGGGTTTAAGGCTGTTGGCGATCGTTCCCGGGTTGGTGGCACCCATGTTGATGATGAAAGCACCGGAAGCCAGTGTTTCATTTGCAGCATAACTTTTAAGGCAAAAAACAAACATAATGTACAGCCATGTAACTACTGTTTTTATGTATTTTTTTTTCATCAGGATTGGATTTAAACATTGTATTGACTGCAATACATCAATTACTTGGTAAAAAACTATAATTGATAAACGTAATTATACCATTTGTAGTATTTTTTCTACAACCTTTTTTTTCAGAGGGAGAATAACTTTCCTGATAATTTTAAATGATAGGTTTATGCGTTACACAATAGATAACCTTAATTATCGTTATTAGGCTACATAGTGTAGCAAAAAAATTAAATCAATATCCATAAAAATCCATTCAATGATCGTATTTCCACGTTCATCCCGTAAATATATAATACTGATTATGACTTTACTGACAATAAACGTCAGCGTATCAGCACAATCAGAAACTTTACCTACCGGCTCCTTTATCATCAACATGGGAGCCACTAATCCTAACACAATAGGCAATGGTTTAAAGCCTTACGGTTTAATTTATGATTTGCTGCGTAATTATCAAATTCCGGTAAAATGGGTAATCAATCCGGCCAAACTAAAAGATGGGATTGATTTTATTTATAATGGCGTTGCCTACCGTGGCGGCACTTTTATCATCCCGGCGGGTTTCAGAACAGCAGCAGTAAACAGCCGTATTACTTTCTGGATGGGAAGGGGTGTTGTTGGTATTACTACTACAAGTGCCATCAGTGTCTATGTCATGAGTACGCTTTCTGCTATTCCAAAATGGACCCTCGATTCAAGGAACGGTGCTATTGCCGAAAAATACCTGCTAAACGCAGGCATAAATAATATTGATTTTCCCGGTGCATACAACTGGAAAGATCCTCAACTGCTTGATGGCTGTGATGACTTTTTTGTAATGCCACATGCCGACCCGGTTTGGTCAACGCATGGTAACCTTTTTGCCTGGAACCGTGATTATTTTGGCTCTATCTGGTCCAGTTGCCATGCAGTGAGCGCCCTGGAGAATTCCATTAATCCCGCAAACAGTGCGCAGCAAATGAATTTTTTATCCACAAGAACAGCGGCTGTTACTCCATTACCCTGGCCAAACAACAGCTTAAAACTCTGGGGTACCCATTTCAAAGGTTCAGTTCCATACATACATCAATATCCCTCAGATCCAATAGCTCAATATTTGGGTACAACCGATGCAGCACATTTAAACGGGTCGGAGCAAATTTATATTCCCAAGCAATCAACAGACCCCGGAGGCGCTACAAGATGGCGGCCCGGCGTTAAAATGTTAGCATACGATCCCAGTCAGGCAGATATTACTAACCCCGATCTTGCAAATGGAAATGTAGCTGCAGCCATGGTTTATGGCCGTGGTTTTGATGATCCAAACCGTGGGTATGTAATATATGCTTCAGGCCATAGCCATAATAGAGGGACCGGGGCAGATGTTGCTGTACAACGTACTTTTTTAAACTTCAGCTTGTTCCAGGTTACCCCAAAAGCACCGCAGCTGACAGTAAGCGGGATCAATCCGGGCATACAGATACAAGGTGGTAACAGCATTAATAATTTAACGGTAACAGCAACCTCACCATTTCCGGGCAATACCTTTACTTATTTTTGGTCGTCTACCTGTGGAGGTAGTTTTTCTGCACCAAACGCTGCAAATACAAATTTTACTACACCGGTGGTAGCTGTAAATACATCTTGCGTGATAATATGCAAAGTAATAGATCAATGCGGCAGGGTTTCTTTTCAAACTTTTCCTATAACTATTTTATCGGGTCCACAGCCACCCACACCGCAAAACGATACTAAAACAATTGCCAGTGCCTGTACACCCGGTGTGCCTGTTACGATTGATGTAATGGCTAATGATACTGATCCGCAGGGATCTCCTATAACATTTACTTCTTTAAACCTGCCGGGAAACCCGCTAAATGCGGGTACATGGTCGTCAAATGCAGCAGGCATAGTAACTTTTACACCCGACCCCAATTTTAGTGGCCCGGCTACCGTTACCTATACCGTTACCAATGGCTTTGGATTAACTGCCAATGCAACCATTACCATAAATGTAGGTACAATCGATTCAAAGGGCTGCTTTCCAAACGAGGTATGGGGCATTGCCAACAAAGAATTTTTAACAGTAGCCAATGTGGTTGCAAACACAGGCCCTACCGCAGCAATGACAAATGGCGATGTAAATGATCCGCGATTGGATGTTGTAGAATCTTTATTTGCTTCTAACAGCAACACAGTGGGCGATTATGTGGATTTGGGAACAAATACCTCCAACTTAATCGATATACAATTGCCTTATGCTTTAAATATTGGAGATACTGTAGTTATTCATTGGGGAAAAAGAACAAATAACGGAACAACGGTTTTATCCATGTATCAAAGTGCTACGAATACATTTTCAGGCGCAGCCACTGATTATACCATTACAGGTGCAGGCAATTTGCCTACTACAACACGCTACCCCGTTTTGGCTAATGGTACTAATTACATCCGTATAAGAGTAGGCCCAGGTACAGCACAGCAATTGTATTTAGATGCGCTTGAATTTGAAGAATGGAGCTGTGTATCCCGGAGACCACAGGCATCAAATGATGTCGCTATTGTACTGGAAGATGTGCCAACTGTTTTAACGGTTTTAAATAATGATTACGATCCAACCGGATCGGGTATGAAAATAACTGCTATAACATCTGCACCAACCAATGGGGGCAAGGTGAGTATCAATAATAATGGTACCATCACATTTGTATCGGGTTACGATATTGCCGGAACTTCTACATTCTCTTACCAGGTATGTAATAGCGAGGGCTATTGTTCTGCAGCATCAGTTACTGTAAGTATCAATGCAGATGGTTGTGCAGCCGGGTCTTACAGGCCAAACCCGCCGGGCGGCGCCATTACTAAAGTTTTTCAATACCAGTTTGCAGGCGCCAATGCTGCTACCGGAAATGGCACTGTTACCAATTTTAAAGATTCCTGGATGAGACTTGACAGGGCTACAACAAATTATGGAGCATCTACTACCGCTGAGGTTGGAAGAACATCCGGCCGTCGGGGCATCTGGCAGTTTAATGTGAGTGAAATACCGAGTTCCGCAATAGTTCAAAGTGCAAATTTTTCTGTATTACGCACCGGTGGTGATGGTATCACACAAACAATAAATTTATCTGCCTTAACCCGTGGTTTTGTGGAAAATCAAATTACCTGGAACATTGCTGCAACTGGTACCAACTGGACTACAGCGGGCGGAGATTTTGGGCCCATACAGGCATCTTCTATAGTAACCAGTGCACTCACCAGGTATAACTGGGATGTTACGGCTTTAGCACAATCCTGGGTTACAACACCGGCTAATAACCTGGGCTTATTATTGAAAACCAATGAGGTACTTGCTAAAAGACACGTATTTGCATTAAAAGAGAATGGAACAATAGTCAACAGGCCCTCACTTACCATAACCTGTGTAATACCTGACCCCTGTACAGTAATACCAAATCGAAATCCACTGGCTAACCCCGATATTGTAACTACTAATTCAAAAACAGCTATTACAGTTCCTGTTTTGGCAAATGATACTGATCCTGATCTGGCACAAATAGTAAGTTTGTTAAGTGTGGGAGCAGTAACCAATGGCACAGCTGTTATTAGCGGCAGCAATATTATTTTTACACCCACTCTGGGCTTCAACGGAATTGCCACTGTAATTTATAATATACAGGATAATGGAGCCGGTAATTTGCAGGACCAGGCCATCATTTATATAACGGTAACCAATGCACCACCTACTGCAGTTGATGAGTTTTCTGCGGGAGACAGCAGCGGTATTGCTCAAACTATAAATATTGGCACCAATGATTTTGATCCCGAAGGCGGAGCCCTTACATGGGTTATTTACCGTGATGGTAATAACGTTGCAGTACCCACTGTTATATCTACCCCGCCAAGTACAATAACGTATACACCTATGCCTGGTTTTACCGGTAAGGATACCGTGTATTATTATGTTCAGGAACCTTCGGTTAATTGCAGTAATGGTGAAAGAGACAGTGCTTACGTGGTGTTTACGGTATTTAACCGCAAACCCGTTGCCGCCAATGATACAACATCAACATTGCCCTGTCAATTAGTTCGTATTAATCTTATCGGTAACGATTCTGATCCGGAGGGAGACGCTTTAACCGTAACTAATATCAGTGCATTAAGTAACCCGGCAGCAGGTGTACTTGTAAATAATATGGATGGTACGGTTTCTTTTACACCAGTCCAGGGCTTTACCGGGGTGGTAACTTTTACCTATACAGTAACTGATAATGGCGTGTCGGCTCAAACTTCGGCCCCGGCAACAGTAACCATTACCATTATAGCGGTGCCCAATAATCCGCCGGTTGCAGGTAATGATGTTGCAGAACCTACCAATATGGATGAAATACTCTATGAAAGTGTTTTGGATAACGACTCCGACCCTGATAATAACGCATTAACAATACCGGTGATCACCATAAATCCATTACATGGTACTGCCATTGTGTTGGCAAATGGATTAGTTCAATATACACCTAACCCAGGTTTTTATGGTAATGATACACTTACTTACCAGGTTTGTGATATTCTCCTTAATCCCGCTAACTGTTCCGGAAGTCCTTCTCTTTGTGCTACTGCCACTTTAGCCATCAGCATTGTTGCACCAAATTCGGTACTGGCTATTAATGATGAAAACAGTACCTGGGTTAATACTCCGGTAAATGGAGCAACCATAAGCAATGACCATGATCCGGAGGGTAACTATCCGCTCAGCTTCCTCGGTTTTATTATCGGTGGAGTTTCCTATACCAATGGTACACATGCCGTTGCTGGTTTCGATGACAATGGATTACCTGTGGCTAACGCCGGAACGATCACTATAAATGCAAACGGTACTTATCTTTATTCACCCGCAAATAATTTCAGCGGCGTAATAAATGTTCCTTATTCAATAAAAGATGCATTCAACAATGCAGCCTATGATACCGCTGATTTAAGAATAACAGTAAATCCATTCCCCGGTATATCAAACAGCGTTATTGCCAATAACGATGAAAACAGGGTTTTTGGGGGCGCTACTGTAAGCAGTACTTTATTTGCCAATGACTGGGATCCGCAGAATAATTCGTTTACGCTGACATCTTATAAATATGATACTAACGGAGATGGAACACCGGATGGAACCGGAACTATAGGTGTTGCCATAACTGTTGGCGGTAAAACAACGAGTGGCAAACAGGTAAGCAATGCAGGTACATTAACTATAAATGCAAACGGCACTTATAATTACACACCACCTGCCGATTTTCACGGTTCAATTGATTTGCCCTATACCATTTGCGATAACGTGGTACCGGCTGCATGCGCTACTGCTATTTTACATATTGATGTAATGATTGATGCCAACGGCCCGGCTAATGATCCGCCTCAACCCGGCGATGATTTTGCGTATACCAATATTAATACAGCGGTAACAGCTTTATTTATAACCAACGACAGCGACCCCAACAACGATCCGGTTTCATTAAACGGCGTAACCATAAATACCGGAGGCCCGGCCACGCCCATTGGAACTCCTGTAACAACGGCAAAAGGCGGAACAGTACAGTTTTATGCCAATGGTACTTTTAAATATACTCCGCTAAATGGTTATGTAGGTCCCGACAGTGTTGGATATGAAATATGTGATGTAACTGTTGTTGCACCTCAACCACTTTGCAAGAAAGCATTCCTGCACCTGCTGATTGGTGAAAATAATACTACCAATGCCATTAATGATGAAAACAGTACCTGGCAGGATGTAAATGTGAGCGGCAATATGTTAACCAACGATTTTGATGCAGAGAGCAACTTACAAACCTTCGGCAGTTTACTTCAGCAGAATCAAAGCGGCGATTTGAGCAGTGGAACAGTTTTAAGCGGGGTGGATAAAACCGGGGTTCCCGTTGCAAATGCCGGGGTAATAACTTTTGATATAAATAGTAATTATACTTTTGATCCTGGCCCGGCATTTACAGGCACCGTAACGGTGCCGTACAGGCTGTGTGATAACGGAAACCTCTTCAAATGTGACACGGCGTTTTTAACCATTACGGTTGATCCTTTGCCAACTACGGGTATAAATACTGTTATTGCCAATAATGATGAAAATATAAGTTACGGTTCAACGATCGGTGGCAATTTATTTGTGAACGACCATGATCCGCAAAACCATACATTTACTGTTACAGGTTTTGTGGGCGGATTAGTTGGTACTCCCGGCACAGTATCTGGTGTTGACCTATACGGAAATCCGGTTGCCAAT
>JANOUJ010000060.1:0-5535 GCA_031416815.1 Chitinophagaceae bacterium | reverse complement strand
CCTGCCCAGTTGGTGACTTATATGTGTGAAATACGCTCTTGGTACACCTAGTTCCTTCACCATGGCCACTGCTTCATCTAAGGTAAATGAGAGATGTGGCTTTCATTCCGTAATGCATTTAGCACCATCACATCGCTTCCTTTAATTTTTTCTTTTTCCTCATCATCTATTTTGTTAGCATCGGTAATGTAAGTGAACTTACCAAACCTGAAACCCAGCACCGGCATTTTTAAATGCCATACAAGGATGGGAACCACGGGAATATCACCAACTAAAAACGGGCTTCCGTCTATCGTATTTAAATTAAGATTGGGTATCCCTGGATATTTTTTATCGGAAAAAGCATAAGCAAATTCTCTTTTAATGGCCTCTTCGGTTAATGAATTGGCATATAGCTCCATCGGCTTTTGCTGAAAATAATTAAAGGCCCTTACATCATCAAGCCCGGCAATATGGTCTTTGTGCGGATGGGTAAATAAAACAGCATCGAGTTTTTTTACATGGCACCTTAGCATCTGGTATCTGAAATCGGGAGTGGTATCAATAACAATAGCAGTTGTTTCACTTTCAACTAAAATACTGGATCGTAACCGCTTGTCATTTTTGTCGGACGACGTACATACATCGCAACTGCACCCGATCATAGGCACACCACTGCTTGTACCGGTACCAAGAAAAGTTATTTTTAAAGGGGGAGTTTGCACTTTGTAAAAATAGGCAATTTAACAATGGGCAATTCTTCAATGGGCAATGAGCAATAGGCAATTGGCAATACGCACTTTTCTACGCATTAGCAAATGGTAATTTTGGTTTAGAGAATGTAAGCAGGATGTAAGTATTGTAATTTTTGAAGTTGGCAGAAACCAAATTGCTTATTGCTTATTACCTATTGCCTAAGCCTACTTGCTGTTTGGAACACTCATCACTTCGTCATATACTTTCTGGCTTTCGTGTGTAAGGACATCAAAACTAATCTCCAGTTGAGGCATCAGATCAATAAGGGCATTCATCCTACCTTCTGTTTGAAAAAATTTATTAATAACGATCACTTTCCGGTCCTGGAGAATACAGTAACCGCTTTGAAATGTTCCTCTTTCATACCGTATAACATAACCGCATTCTTCTGCTACTTTTTCTATCTTGTCTAAATTATGTTGTGTGTATTTCATGTTCAATTTCACCCAACCCCTTCCCGAAAAATCAGGATGTTCCAAAAGGGGCTTTTGGCTCTTTTTAATTACATGCAACTTCAATTAAATGATGAGTATTAAAAAATAAAATTTTCAACAATCGTTGATAACTAAAACAGCAAGCTAACTTAAACTCAGTATAAGAATAAATACAAAAGACTCTCAAGTTCCCCCTTTAGGGGGCGGAGGGGGCTGCTTTTTACTTATTCGTCATCCTTATCACCGGCACGATCATCTCTTCCAAACTTATACCTCCATGCTGAAAAGTATTGCGGTAATAATTGGCAAAATGGTTGTAGTTATTCGGATAACATAAATACAGGTCGCCCTTTGCAAATATGAAAGACGAATTAACATTGGGCACCGGTAGCCCTGCTTCCCGTGGATCTCTGAAGGCAAGCACATCTTTTGGTTCATAATTTAAATTACGCCCGTGCTTGTAACGCAGGTTAGATGTGGTTTGCTTATCGCCGATAACTTTTGCAGGTGTATTCACCCTTACGCTGCCATGATCAGTTGCGATGATCATCGTCAATTTTTTATCCGCAATTTTTTTAAGCGCCTGGTGCAGGGGCGAGTGTGTGAACCAGCTTTCGGTAATGCTGCGGTAACTGGTTTCATCACCAGCCAGTTCTTTAAGCACTTCCATTTCGGTACGGGCATGACTAAGCATATCTACAAAATTATAAACGATCACATTCACATCGTTGTCAAGCATATTGTGAATATTATCAACCAGTTTTTGCCCGTCGTGGTTGTTGGTTATTTTGGTGTAGGAATATTTTAAATCGGCCTTACCCAAACTTTTCAACTGTGCCTTAAAAAAATCTTCTTCAAACATATTCTTACCGCCATCATCATCATCATTCTTCCATTGTATCGGAAATTTCTTTTCAATGTCAACGGGCATCATACCGGCAAAAATGGCATTGCGGGCATATTGTGTAGCGGTAGGCAGTATGGCATAAAAAGTTTCTTCTTCATGAATGCGAAAACTTTCTGCAAAAATGGGTTGAATGGTTTTCCATTGATCAAATCGTAAATTATCGATCAGCACAAAAAATAATGGCACCCCTTTTTCCAGATGAGGAAGCACTTTAAACTTCATCAGGTTATGACTCATAATGGGCGCATCGGCACTTTTGGGATTTACCCATGATGCATAATTACGGGAAATGAATTTAAAAAATTCGGTATTCGCTTCAGTTTTTTGGGCCTGAAAAACTTCCTGCATTTCGGGACTATCACTTTTTTTCATTTCCAGTTCCCAATACACCAGCTTACGATAGATCTCCATCCATTCGTTATAATTGGGATTGCTGTTCAATGCAGTAAACAAACTCCTGAACTCCTGCTGGTAAGCGGAGGTTGTTTTTTCGGCAACCAGTCTTTTGTTATCAATCAGTTTTTTTAAACTTAGCCAAACCTGGTTGGGATTGACCGGTTTAATTAAATAATCACTAATCTGCGATCCGATGGCCTCATCCATCAAATTCTCTGCTTCGTTCTTTGTAATTAAAACCACCGGTAAATTACTTTTCAGTTCTTTTATTTGCTGCAGCGTTTGCAGTCCGGTAATACCGGGCATGGTTTCATCAAGCAAGACTACATCTACTATATTATCACGCACATATTCCACGGCATCAAAACCATTGGTTTTGGTTTGCACCTCGTACCCTTTGTTTTCCAAAAACATTACCTGCGACGTAAGGCTGTCTATTTCATCATCTACCCAAAGAATTTTTGCTACGCTCATATTAATGGTTTGGAGTTCGTGGTTAGTGGTTTTTTGTTACGGGCATTAGTAAATATAATCATCTTCATTGGCAACAGTTGTTTGTTAATTTTCGCTTTTTTATTAAAAGCGAAAATTAATCACGCTGCAACTTTATATCTCTTTCAATATTAATGATAAAGTAACAACAGATTGCTAAAATGGATGATTTTCACAAATTTAATTTTTTATATCAATGATGGAGGGCTTTATTTAGCTTTGTACATCTTTTAACAAATGATGGTTATGCCGATGGCAAAACCACAAACAAACAACTACAAACAACAAACCTTTAATGCCTTTCAGAAAAATTATCAATGACCCGGTATATGGTTTTATTACCATTGATGATGAATTGATCTATGCAGTGATCAGCCATCCGTATTTTCAGCGGCTGCGACGCATTAGCCAGATGGCGATGGCAAACCTGGTATATCCCGGGGCGGTGCACAGCAGGCTCCATCATGCATTGGGCGCTTATCATTTAATGGGTAATGCCTTATCCGAATTAAAAAACAAAGGCACGGCAATTACTGCTTCCGAAGAACAGGCTGCAAAAATTGCCATCCTTTTACATGATATCGGCCATGGCCCCTTTAGTCATGCATTAGAAAATGTACTTGTAGAAAGCCGGCATCACGAGGAGCTGTCTATCATGATCATTGAGGAACTCAATAAGCAATTTAATGGCCAGCTAACCCTTGCCATTGAAATTTTTAAAGACCTTTATCACAAAAAATTTCTTTACCAACTCATCAGTGGACAATTGGATGTGGACCGGTTAGATTATTTAACAAGGGACAGCTTTTTCTCGGGTGTAAACGAAGGCGTGATCGGCTATGACCGCATTATTAAAATGCTTACCGTGCATAATGGTGAGTTGATGGTGGAAGAAAAATCAATTTATTCAATAGAAAAATTTTTAGTTGCCCGCCGCCTCATGTACTGGCAGGTTTACCTGCACAAAACAGTTTTATGTGCCGAACAAATGCTCAAGCACATCATTAATAGGGCCAAATATATTAAAGCTGCTACACAACAACCTTTGCATAATTTTATAACCCAGCCGATCCAAACGGTCACACTAAAAGAATTTTGCAACCTGGATGATTATGATGTATTGGCAGCAATAAAAGGCTGGCGCCATCATGAAGATAAAATTTTATCAACCCTTTGCAATGGAATTATTAACAGGCAACTGTTGAAAGTTCAGTATTTTGCCAACCCGGTTGGCGATGCTTTACTGCAGGAAAAACTGGCTGAAGCACAAACAAAACTGAACCTAAGTTTAGAAGAAGCAGGCTGGCTGGTATTTACCGGCGAAGTGACCAGCAGTACGTACAACCTGGAAAAAGAGCATATTCATATTCTTTTTAAAGATGGCACGGTAAAAGATATTTCGGAAGTAGACAATGCGCTGATCAATCAAAACCTGATGGGCATGGTTAAAAAATATTACATTTGTTACTTAAGGACATAGTAAGTTGTCATTTGTCATTAGTCATTAAAGACTCTCATACTAACGGGACTGTAAGATGACAAACGACCCAATGACTAATGACCAATGGCCAATGACTTAAAATTATGCAATTCACCGCAGCACAAATAGCCACGATGATCAGTGGCAAAGTAGAAGGAAAGCCAGATATAGCTGTAACTTCTTTTGGTAAAATTGAGGAAGCCCGGGAGGGCCAGCTTGCTTTTTTAGCCAATCCCAAATATGAAAAATTTTTATACAGTTCAAATGCTTCCATTATCATCATCAACGAAGCACAGGAATTAAAAGAGCCTGTTAGTGCAACCCTGATAAAAGTGCCTGACGCCTATTCTGCATTTGCTGTACTTTTAGATAAATACCAGCAAATACAGCAGCAACAATTAAAAGGTATACAGCAACCCGCCTATATAGATACAACTGCGAAAATTGGGGACAATGTTTTTATCGGTGCTTTTGCTTACCTCGGCAAAAATGTGATAGTTGCTGATGGAGCAAAGATTTACCCAAATGTATATTTAGGAGACAATGCGCAGGTAGGGGAAAACAGCATTATCCACCCCGGTGTAAAAATTTACCATGATTGCATCATTGGAAAAAATGCAATCATACATGCCGGTGCTGTTATTGGCGGTGATGGATTTGGATTTGCACCCCAGGTTGACGGGAACATAAAAAAAGTACCGCAAATTGGTAACGTAGTGATTGAAGACAACGTGGAAATAGGAGCCAATACAACTATAGACCGGGCTACAATCGGTTCAACAATTATTAAAAACGGAGCTAAAATTGATAATCTGGTCCAGATTGCCCATAATGTAGAAGTTGGGATTAGCACACTGATAGCCGCACAAGCGGGCGTTAGTGGTAGTACAAAAATTGGCAACGGTGTAGTAATTGGCGGACAGGCCGGGCTGGCCGGGCACATTAGTATTGCAAATAATATTAAAATAAACGGACAGAGCGGTGTAAACCGTTCCTTCAAAACAGAAGGTCTTATAATATCGGGAACTAATGCCTACGAATATACAAAAGCCATGAGAAGTATGGCTGTAGCCCGAAATCTTCCCGAACTG
>JANOUJ010000059.1:0-5082 GCA_031416815.1 Chitinophagaceae bacterium | reverse complement strand
TAACGACCTGGGCATAAATCCGACCTTTACTTTTACAGGTAAAAAAATTATTCATTTGCTGAGCATTAGTTATAATTACAGTAAGTATGATGAACGGGATGTAATAACCGGTTTTACAACATCCAACAACACCCATACAGGTGTACTTACTTATGTGCCTACTTATTTGGAGAAGGAGATATCTCCTGATTTCAGCATCCTTTATTTTTACAATGATGTACCGGGCGCTAAAATTACCCTCGCTACTTTAAGCGCTGCGCTAAGTATGCAGGCTGCCAAAAAGAAAATGCGGCTACGTGGACAATTGCAATACACACTGGGAAAATTAAACAGTTTCAGCAACAGCAATAATTTAATTGCAAGTTGCAATATCGATTTTAAATTGACAAAGAAGTTAACCTGGATCACTTTTTTAACTACCAACTATTTTAAATACGGAAACGAAATAATTCCCAACGGCGCCAATTATGTGGAAACCGGTTGCCGCACAGGATTTCAGTATCGTTTTGACACAAAAAAACAAAAATGAAAAAGCTAATATCAACCGCCATTGCCATTTTTATTGTAGTCACTTCAATGGCACAGATAAGATTCAATTTAATTGTTAATGCCCAGCCACCGGCGCAATTATCAGAGTGGGGCAACAGGCGTGAAGTACTTACATTGATCGTTACAGGACAACCCGGTGTACCGGGTGGTGGCCAGTTTAAAATAAAAACTGAGATCAAAACAACAGATGGAACTGTAGTAGGAAACGCCGACCTTGCAAAAACGCCTGTGTTTACCATTAATTCAACGGGTACACCAACCATTTTGTTTGCAAACGACGTAATGCCTTTGGAATTTATGGTGTTTACAGGCAGGTACAAAACATCTTTAGAAAGAACCGGCAAATTGCCGGCTGGTAATTATATCATTTGTGCAAGACCGGTGAATATCACCGATTACCTGCCTTTAGGTGAAGAGCAATGCAAAACTTTTTACCTGGCTACAACCCAATTGCCCATTTTAATGAAGCCATATAATGAAGAAGTGATTGATGCAAAGAAAGCACAAACGGCAATTATCTTCAGGTGGAGCCCAGTGGTGCCCACACAACAATCGCCTGTTACATACCGTATACAGGTGTTTGAAGTGTTGCCCACACAAAGCCCCGTGCAGGCATTGCGGAGTAACCAGCCTTTACTTGATAAAGAGATACTGGCTGCAACACAATATATATGGCAGCCGCAACTTTCTTTTTTACCTTATGACGAGGAAACTAAAAAATTGCCCACATTTATCTGGACCATTCAATCGCTGGATAAAGATCGAAATCCGGTAACACGGACAGATGGCAATGGCGAAGGCAGAAGTGAGCCGCTTATATTTTTTGTAGATCCGGATAAAGCAAAGAATAAAATAGTTAAGCCTTCAAAAGCCAAGTTGCAGTAAAGTAATTGATAGCCAGATGTAAAAAAATAGTTTTCCCACAAACCTCACTCGCGGTAACCAAAGCCGTAATGGCCACAATTTTTTTTACTTATTGGCGTACTTCGTGATTTTTGTACACAAAAAGAAAATACACAATCATTTAGTTTGCAGATTAGATATACCCATTGCAATTGCCATAAATATTATATACTTTACCCTGCCAAAAGAACTTATATCCTTTAAAATGCCAAAACAATAAAAGCAATTACCAGCTTCGGCTATATTTTTTAAACTCAAATTTTAACTTCAAAACAATCAATTATGAAAAAATGGATGTTAGTATTTACAGCCGCCACTTTAGTGTTTGCTGCATGTAACAATGAAAAAAAAGAAGGCGGCGACGGCGAAAAGGCTGATAAAAAAGCCATGACCCTTCCTTACACAGCTACTTATTCCTCGGCTTTTGAAATGAGCAACAAGCCAGAGAACGTTGCTACCATATTGCAGGGTAGTTGGAAAGACTGGGAAGAAAATAAACTGGACAATATGAAAAACTGGATGGCCGATACCATTGTTGCTTTTCACAGCGATAACAAAATGGTAATGGGTTTAGACAGTATGATGGCCAGGTGGAAAAGAGGCCGTGCCGAATACAGTTCAGTAATTGATACCGTCCATGCGGCAATGTCTGTGTACAGTACCGATAAAAAAGAAGACTGGGTGCTCGTATGGGCTGCAGAAATCGGTATAAAGCCGGATGGCAAAAGAGATACGGTAAATCTTATGGAAACATGGCGGATGAATAAAGATGGCAAAGCAGATATGCTGTTGCAGTTTGACAGGGCAACCAGGAAAAAATAAAATCAATGAGTAAATATTAAATCCCTGCTACTGATGTGGCGGGGATTTTTTTAACAGGGTGAGCAGTGAATTAAAAAAAATCTATTTTACTGCTAAATAAAATTATTTTGCAGTGATTCATGATTCGTTACATCAACAACTCTTAAAAAATTTGCCCGGCACCTCTTCAAGCATCGCTTCAATTTTTTTTGCGGCATTGGTTATGGATAGTCCGCCGAGATTGGTGCAGCGTAGTGTATGATGAATTTGATCCCCAACTGCTTTCATAGTTTCTATTACCTCATCCAAAGGGATCAGTTTTTCATAATCGGAGAGGGCCATGTTGGCGCAGGATACAGCATTGGTTGCAGCCATTACGTTTCTACCCAAACAAGGAGCTTCTACCCGGTTGCCAATGGGATCACAGATGATACCCAGTGAATTTTGTAATGCCAATGAAGCAGCCGCTATGGATTGTTGCAAAGTTCCACCTTTCATTTCTACAATGGCTGCTGATGCCATGCCTCCACCCGATCCGGTTTCGGCCATACAACCACCAACCTCTGCAGCAAAAGTTGCGTGTGCTGCAATGAATACACCGATCAATCCTGCAGACAACATCGCTTTCACTATTTCATCTTCGTGTAGTTGCATTGAATGAGCTGTGCCAAACAAAGCGCCAGGCAAGGCACCGCAACTTCCTGCAGTGGGTGCAGCAACAATAACGCCCATCGAACTTTTTACTTCCATCATAGCACTTACATACATGATGATGCGGTTGTTTGTTTCGCCGCCAACCAATTTACCGGCATCCAGCTTTTCTTTAAACTGTAATGACTGGCTACCTAAAATGCGGTCTTCATAATGGGTACCTTTCAGACCAAGTTCAATGGCATTGCCCATGATATGAATGATGCTCCGCATTTTTTCAAATACTTCTGAAGCAGAAATATTTCCTCTTGCCATTTCGTAATCAACTGCCAGCTCCCAAAGGGTTTTGTTTTTACCGGCATTGTATTCCATCATTTCATTGCAGGTAATAAAAGGCACCTGTAAATTTTTACGGGCCATTACCGGTAAAACAGGTTGCAGTTGTTTGATGAAGGATACGCCTTCCATGGCCTGCAGCTCTTTGCAAATGCCATTATCTAAAAAAGCCTGCGATTTAATTTCAATAAAAGATATTTCGCCTTTATGAAATTCTATATCATCAAACTGTATTGATGCTTTTAAAAAGGCAATGATGTTTTCGGGCTCTTTGCAATAAATTAATGTTTCAAAATAATCTCCCGCCATGCAAACTTTTACCTCATCAATAGCGATCACTTCAATCATACCGCCGCCGGTGGAAATAGCGGTTAATTTTCTTGTTTCTTTATTATTATGCAACGTTATTTTATACAGGTTTGGATGGCCATTGCCTATATCAACAATATTGATGGTAACATTGATGCCTGCAGTTACAATGTGTTTCTCAGATTCTGGCAATCGTTCATCATGAGCTTCCCATCCTAAAAAACCGCCAAACAAACCCATATCCGATCCCTGGCTTTTGTGTGTGGTGGCCAATGAACCATTGGGGTCAAACTCAATTAAAATGTCTTTGATGTTTTCATCCATCAGGTCGCGGCACAGGCGGGCAATACGTAAAGATGCGGCGCAATGAGAACTGGATGGGCCACGCATTACCGGTCCGATGACATCGTTGAATATGCTGGGATATGTACTCATATTGTTTGTTAAGTTACAAAATATTCTTTGGGTTATCTACAAATTATCCTTCCAGAATTTTTCCATACTCCTCCGCATATGCAGTGTTGTATTTTTCCCCTGGCTGATACCATGATCCCTCATGGGGTAAGACAACATGGTAAACAACTTGTTGTTTTTGATCAACTCATTTACAAGCATTTCAAAATTTTGGTAATGTACGTTGTCATCACCTGTGCCGTGTATGATCATGAGGTTGCCTTTCAAATTACCGGCATGTGTTAATGGTGAGCCATCCCTGTAGCCAGCAACATTATCATTTGGTAAACCCATGTAGCGTTCCTGGTAAATATTATCATACAATGTTTGCAAGGATACAAAGGAAACAGCAATACTGGTTTTATAAACATCGGCATGACGGAACATGCAATGCAAACTCATTTGTCCGCCACCGCTCCAGCCCCAGATTCCAATCCGTTTTTCATCAACAAAAGAATAAGTGGCGATTATTTTTTTTGCAGCTTTTGCCTGGTCATCTGCAGCCAGCAAACCAATCTGGCGGTAAATACTTTTTCTAAAATCGCGGCCACGGGGTACACGGGTGCCACGGTTATCTATGCTGATAATTATATAACCCAATTGGTTGCTGAGGTATTGGTGCCAGAGATTATCCCCGGTTCCCCAATTATCCTGCACGGTAGAACCAGCAGGCTCTCCATACACATGAAATAAAAGCGGGTATTTTTTTTGAGGATCAAAATTGATGGGTTTTATCATCCAGGCATCAAGCACTACATCTCCAATATCTACTTTAAAAAATTCTTTGTTACGCAAACCCAGCTCATTCATTTTTGCTTTTAAAGCGGCATTGTCTTCCAGTCGTTTTATTTCTTTGTGTGTATTAAGATTGATCAATGAGATACGCCTTGGTGTTGTTGCATTATCAAAACTATGAATGGCATATTTTGCATCGGCGGATATCTGGTAACTGTGCTGGCCGGCCATATCAGCAGGCGATACTCTTTCTGCTTGCCCACTTCCATCCAGCCTGCTGCGATAGAGATAGCGTTGCGTAAAATTATCCGGCGAAGCAATATAATATACAAAGCCGCCAACAGG
>JANOUJ010000058.1:0-6371 GCA_031416815.1 Chitinophagaceae bacterium | reverse complement strand
ATTCTTTTAGCGCCGTTTGTCCGCATATGGGATGCGTGGTACAGTGGAACGCAGAAGAAAAATCTTTTGATTGTCCCTGCCATGGCTCACGTTTTACTAAAGAAGGAAATGTGATCAATGGGCCGGCAACTGCAAGCCTTGAAAAGGTTTCTATTGAGTAACTGTGCAATGTATATGCTATAGGCTACTGCAAATCGATTAGCACCTTTGCATTTTTTTGCTCGGAGGATGAAATAAATATCTCGTATCTTTTTTTACCGGCTGAGATGATCATCAGCGAAGTATTGGGAGGAAATCTTCCGAGGTTATCAGCCACCATCACCAGCTCATGATGGGGATTTGCTTTATCTACTTTTAGTTTTAAGGTAACCGGCCTGGTGGATATTCCTGCACGGCTTACAACCAGTTTATTGTTGTGATAAATACTTACGGTGTCACCGTCAATTTCGCCATTATCATACAGTTCAATACTTAATTCCGTTTCCTCGGTGGTTATCTGTTGTATAATGGGGTTGCTCCTGGTTTCAATAACCTTGGGAATGGGTGTCACAAAAGTTTCAGCGATCGGTTTGATTACTTCTTCCGGTAACACCGGCAGGGGTTGAGAGCATTCGATTATCTGGATATCGTCCATTGCAAAAATATTACCACAGCCCCCGGGTGCAAGATTTTTCATTTGCAGCGATATTACATCGGTATTGGATGCCATTGCAAATTCCCCGGTATAATGTTGCCATAGGGGAGCATCGGTTTGTTTTACCTGGCCGGTTTTAAAACTGTTCAGAATTTTATTGTTTGCATACACAGCTACCTCAATTATGGGAGGCGTGAGCGTGCAGCCGGTTACAAGATTGCTGATATTGGTAAACCACCCTGAAATACGGTAACTATTGGCTGGCTTAAGCCCGGTAATGGTCATGCTAAAAAAATCGCCTGGAGTTTCAGCAGCATTTACGATCATCATTTTTCCATCTACATCTCCGGGTGTGTGATCCTCCGGTAAACTGTGCCATTGCTCGACAAAACAATTGACGGTGGCTTCTGCAAAACTATAAAAGCCATTGTTGGGGCACGAGCCGGTTGTTTTGTTGTAATTTTTTAGATTATATATCATTGGGGCGCCGTCCTTTTCAAGCGTTCCAAAGTTTAACGTAAACACGGGATCTTTATAGATACAATTATTCTTTTGCGCCTGCAATGAATTGCATACCAGCAATAGCAGAGATATAACGGCAGCAAAACAGGTATCAATCAATTTCATAAACTTCCCATTAAAGTATTAAAGATAGGCATGCAGTGTCGAATAAAAATTATTGAAAGTGATGTGCAGGTTTAAATATTTTTAGCTTTTCTCCTCCTGATTAAAAGCAGGATCAAAAAAGCTATGAACAAAACTATCCCACTGATCAACATAAAAAAAGGAATGAAGCCATCCATTTCATCATATACTTTGTTACCCGAACGGGTGAAAGCTCCCCAATAGCCAAAGGTGATC
Source organism: Chitinophagaceae bacterium (assembly GCA_031416815.1). Lineage (GTDB taxonomy): Bacteria > Bacteroidota > Bacteroidia > Chitinophagales > Chitinophagaceae > Ferruginibacter. The sequence goes on along the minus strand of JANOUJ010000058.1, from coordinate 4,876 downwards.
AAAGCAATTGCAATAATGCAAATTATACGTGATGCTGTTTTCATGCCTTGTGTTTAAAAACGAAATATACAGCTTTAGTATCGCTCCAATTAAATGGGTGCTGCGTTTTAGTTTTTTAAAAGCCATTTCAAGCAACTTCTGCATGAAGTCATGAAAATCTTCATCAGCAATAAAACCGTAGATGCTAAGAAACAAATCATCAGGAGATATAAATCATACAATGGTTTTGCAATCATCGCTTTGTTAATGCTGTCCCTAACAACGGGCTGTGCATTTAAAGCAATCCACAGAAACAAACATATCGTTTATAACAGCAGCGATACGGGGCGGACGCCACAGGAGCTGAATGTGTTTGCCCCGGCAAAAAAGAAAAAATCTAACCCCGTTCTTATTTTTGTGCATGGTGGAAACTGGAACTCGGGCAACAAGCGCCTGTACAGTTTTTTGGGCAGCCGGATGGCACGTAAAGGTATTGTTACCGTAATACCTGATTACCCTAAAAGCCCTAAGGCCGGTTACAACGAAATGGCCGAAGATGTAGCAGCCGCAGTAAAATGGACAAAAGAAAATATACATACTTATGGGGGTGACAGCAACCGGATATTTATTTCGGGACACTCGGCCGGTGGGCACTTAGCTGCACTGGTAAGTATTAAGGAAGATTATTTTAAAAAAAGAAATATTTCAAATCCCATTAAGGGCATTGTTTTAATTGATGCAGCGGGCCTGGATATGTATGGTTACCTTAAAGAAGAAAATTTATCCGAAGGCGATACTTACCTGAATACATTTGGCAACAATGCCGAAACCTGGAAAGCTGCTTCGCCCATTTACTTTTTACACAATGGGATGCCGCCCATGCTTATATACCGTGGCGGTAAAACTTATCCATCCATAAGCGTAAGTAATGAAAAATTTATTGACTCACTTAAACATTACGGTACACAATTTATTTATCATATACAGCCCCGGAAAAAACATATACCAATGATAACCCAGTTTTTTAATCCGTATAACAAAAGGTATAAAGAGATTGCTTATTTTATGGAACAGCGGTGATTGGCGGCAACATCTTCATTTTAAATGTAAGCTTAAGTTTATCTTTATATAAACCGGAGCGTAATGAAGTTGCAGATACATTTAAAAAGTTTAGGTATTGTGCTGGTTAAGGCATTTAAGCGGCTGGTAAAGAATGATCCCCTGCGATTGGCAGGCGCTACGGCTTTTTTTACAACCTTCGCACTTCCTCCAATTTTATTATTGCTGATACAGTTGTTGAGTTTAATATTTAACAGCCAGAGTATAAGTACACGAATGTTTTCGCAACTGACTAAAGTTGTTGGTGAGGGCAGTGTGCACGAAGTGCTGGAAATATTGAAGGGTTTCCGTGGGCTGGCAAGTAACGCAGGCATTGCTATTGCAGGCATTTTCTTTTTATTATTTGTGGCTACCACTTTATTTAAAGTGATACAAAGTTCCATTAACCAGGTTTGGAGAATACAACGTTCAGGAACCAGGAGATTAAGGATGGCGATGATAGGAAGATTAAAATCTGCACTGGTTATTATTTTTAGCGGCCTGTTATTTTTGGCATCGCTTGCAGCAGAAAGCCTGAAGCTTGTTTTTGGCAATTACCTTGATGAATTGTTTCCCGTGGCAGGTTTTTACCTTAACGGTACAATATCCAGTTTGATTTCGGTAATTATTGTATGTACCTGGTTTACCATATTATTCCGCTACCTGCCCGACGGAAGGCCCACGTGGCGTGTGGCATTTTTCGGTGGTTTATTAACCAGTCTTTTATACAATGTTGGGGTGATGATATTAAAATTTTTATTGCTCAACAGTAATATCGGCGTTGTTTACGGCGCTTCGGCCTCCATTGTATTTTTACTGCTGTTCCTGTTTTATTCATCGCTTATTTTTTATTACGGCGCATCATTTACAAAAGAATGCGGCGACCAACTGGGCCAACCTATACAACCGGTAAGTAATGCAGAATTATATGATTAAGTAGCTTTCGTTAGGCGGTTAATTCCTTCACTCAATATGTGCATCTTCTTTCTTCAGTAGCTTAAGTATTTGTAATCTATTCTTAGCTAAAACGGTAATTTTTTTTAAAACTTTAGTTTTTTAAATAAGAAACGCCCCGAAAATTTCGGGGCGCTAATATTTATAAAATTAAATCAATCAGCTTTTACCCGGGTTACGGAGCTTGCTGTGATTTTTACTGTAAACAAAATAAATAATTACACCCAACGCCAGCCAGCCACCAAGACGTAACCAGTTTGTCCAGCCCAGGCCAAGTATCATGGCTCCACAAACAAGTATACCAAGTATAGGAACAAGAGGCACCAAGGGTGTTTTAAATGCACGGGGCATATCAGGGGCTGTTTTGCGCAGCACAATTACGGCTACACAAACCAGCATAAATGCAAACAGCGTTCCAATACTGGTCATGTCACCTACAATATCGCCCGGTACAAATGCGGCAAATGCACCCACTACAACTAAAAAGATAAGGTTGGCTTTGTAAGGGGTTTTATATTTAGGATGTACCTCGCTGAATATTTTTGGTACTAAACCATCTCGGCTCATTGAGTAGAAAACACGGCTCTGGCCAAGCAACATCACCAATATTACTGAAGAAAATCCTGCAAGAATGGCTACGGTTACAGATTTACCAAGCCACTCATATCCCGGCATAAAAGTATTAATTGCCTGTGCTACGGAAGCCTCCTTACCGGTTGTTCGGAAAAACTCAACAGGAGCGATGCCTGTAAGTACGTGCGCAAATAAAATATACAGCACCGTACAAATAGCCAGTGACCCCAAAATACCAATCGGCATTGATTTTTTTGGATTCTTGGTTTCCTGGGCTGCAGTACTAACTGCATCAAATCCAATAAAGGCAAAGAAAACTACGCCGGCTGCACCCAATATACCCATGATGCCGCCATAAGTATGCGATATGCCCTGGTGATCGGTATAAGTACCAGGTTCAGGAATGTAAGGAGTATGGTTAGCGCCACTGATAAAGCCCCAACCCAATACAATGATCAAAACTACAATCGCCACTTTTGTAATTACAATGATACCGTTTACGAAGGCAGATTCTTTAGTTCCTTTTATCAATAGTAAGCTTAAGACTGCAATGATACCAAACGCAGGAATATTCATGATGCCGCTTACACCATCAACTGAATGTTCAAAAGGGGAGTGGCACCATTCATAAGGTATGGGGCTCATGCCAAGCACATTGGTGAGTAAATTATTTAAATATTCGCTCCAGGCTATGCCGACTGTGGCTGCACCAACTGCATATTCAAGCATCAGATCCCAACCAATTATCCAGGCCATAAACTCGCCCATAGTGGCATAGGTATAGGTGTATGCACTACCTGAAATAGGTATAGATGAAGAAAGTTCGGCGTAACACAAACCTGCTAAAGCACAACCTATGGCAGCCACAATAAACCCTAAGGTAACAGATGGGCCTGCATTTTGAGCTGCTGCTGCAGCCGTTCTTACAAACAGACCTGCGCCAATAATTGCTCCAATACCAAGAGCCACTAATGAACCAGAACTTAATGTACGCTTGAGGCCCTTTTCCGAGTCGCTACTTTCGGCCATTAAATCGGCCATTGGCTTTTTTACAAATAAACTCATATTAGAAAGGTGGTTTTTGATGAACAATGAAACTGAAAAATAAGCAATAAATTCTTAAATAATCAACCCCTGATACTTTTTGTTGGTCACTTGCCTATAACAGCTTTTTAATATTATATTGCAGTATTAATTGATTGTTATGGAAATACCGCATCAGCAAACAAAAAAAAGCCGCCTTACTTTATACATACTTATTGCCATGGTGCTTGGCATTGTGGTCGGTTATTTTGTGCATGAGAATTATGACGCAGCTACCATTAAAACATTTTCGGATAACGCCAAACTGCTTACTACTATCTTTTTGCGCATGGTGCAAATGATTATTGCACCCATTGTGTTTGCTACATTGGTAGTGGGTATTGCCAAACTGGGGGATATGAAAACTGTTGGCCGCGTTGGCGGTAAAGCGATGATCTGGTTTATTACTGCCTCTTTAATTTCGTTGGGGCTTGGGTTGATACTGGTAAATATCTTTAAACCGGGAGTTGGCGTTGATATTACAAATACCGATATGGCAGCGGTAAACGACCTCCTTGAAAAATCCAAGGGGTTTTCTTTACAAAAATTTGTAGAACATGTGGTGCCACGCAGTGTGATAGAAGCAATGGCTACCAACGAAATTCTGCAATTGGTGGTGTTCTCAGTTTTCTTTGGTGTGGCGCTTACCGCCATCGGCAAAAAGGGTGAGCCCATTGTAAATGCACTGGATTCTTTGGCGCATGTAGTACTTAAAATGGTTACGTATGTAATGTACCTGGCGCCCCTTGGCGTGTTTGGTGCTATGGCTGCAGCCATAGCAAAAAACGGGTTGGGCATTTTGGTGACTTTTGGATATTATGTTGGTGAATTTTACCTGGGCCTTGCTATACTCTGGATACTGTTATTATTTGTTGGGTATCTTTTTTTAAAACACAGGTTACGCATTTTGCTACGCAGGATAGCAGCACCAATGTCGATCGCTTTTAGCACTGCCAGTAGCGAAGCGGTTTATCCGAAACTTGTAGAAGAAATGGAGCGTTTTGGATGCAATAATAAAATTGTGAGTTTTGTTTTACCCCTTGGTTATTCATTCAACCTGGATGGTAGTATGATGTACATGACTTTTGCCAGCATGTTTATTGCACAGGCATTTAATGTTACCTCTATAACTGGTGATGTTACCCAACAGATCATTATGCTGTTGGTATTTTTAGTTACCAGCAAGGGT
>JANOUJ010000057.1:0-11617 GCA_031416815.1 Chitinophagaceae bacterium | reverse complement strand
TATTCTCTTATTGTATTTTGGGGATGTTATTCTGTTGGCTCTAATTTCTTTATAAAAATTATTTGTAAGGCTGATACTGCTAAAAAGGAAATTGCCATCAGTTTCGATGACGGCCCGGTAGAAAATTACACCCAGAAAATTCTGAGCATACTGAATGCTGAAAATGTAAAAGCAACATTCTTTTGCATTGGAAGCCGCATTGAAGGCAATGAAGCAATTTTAAAACAAGTGCATTCGGATGGACATATTATTGGCAACCACAGTTACTCCCATAATTTTTGGTTTGATATGGATTCTGCAAGAAAAATGCAGAACGACCTAAAACAGATGGATGCCGAAATGGAAAGGGTAATTGGTCTTAAACCAAAATTATTCAGGCCACCGTACGGTGTTACTAATCCTAATTTGGCAAAAGCAATTAAAAATGGAGGATACACACCGGTTGGATGGAGTGTAAGATCAATGGATACGGTGATCAAGGATGAAAAGAAGTTACTTGCAAAGATCAATGCCGGGATAACACCCGGTGCTGTCTTTCTTTTTCACGATACCAGTAAAACTACTGCAGGTGTTTTACCAGAATTTATACAAGAAGTTAAAAAAAGAGGCTACAACATCATCCCGCTTGATAAATTGTTAGCTTTGCAACCCTATGCGTAAAGTATTATTTATATTTTCTCTACTTGCTATTGCAATGGTTGGCAATGCACAGTATGCAGGCTATACACCAGTTGCCGACCTGGTAAAATTTAAATCAGCATTTGCTGTTGCTGCTCAAAAAACCTCTTCCATTAAATCAGATTTTACCCAGGATAAAAACCTGAGTATGCTTTCTGAAAAAATAACATCTAAAGGAAATTTTTGGTTTAAGAAGGATAGCCGTGTTCGTATGGAATATACCCAGCCTTTTAAATACCTGATGATACTGAATAAGGATAAAGTGTATGTAAAGGACGGCGCAAAGGAAAGCAAGGTGTCAACCAAATCTAATAAGATGTTTCAGCAGATCAATAAGATAATGATTGATTGCATGCAGGGCTCTATGCTTGACAACACTGATTTTAAAACACGAATTTTTGAAAATAAAACTGCGGCCCTGGTTGAACTAACACCGGTGAGCAAAGGGATGAAAGGAATGTTTAAATCCATTAATGTGGTAGTTGATAAAAAGGATTTTTCTGTAACAAGCATTCAAATGCTTGAATTGTCGGGTGATAATACCATTATGCGTTTTACCAATAAAGAACTGAATGCTGTCATTTCGGATACCTTATTTGATATTAAGTAGCGCACTCCCGATGGCTATCGGGATCATGTTGGGCTGCTCTCCGGCTCATCAGCAAATGCAATCCGCCCCGGCGGATGTAAATGTGCTGCAAAAATTTAGGCCTGCTTTTACTGTTGCCTTATACAATACCACCGTTGATGTAATGGGGACTCATTTAAGCGGATTACTGCTTATAAAAAAAATGCCCGATAGCAGCACCCGTATGGTTTTCAGTAACGAAATGGGTCTTGGTTTTTTTGATTTTGAATTTGCCGGCGATGGGAATTTTAAGGTTCACTCGATCATGAAGAAACTGGATAAAAGATCGGTTATTAAAACATTACAGCACGATTTTGAACTGATATTGATGAACAACCTGGATAATTCAAAAGCCACTGTTAAAACAAATGAAGGGCTAACTTATTTTATTTTTCGGCAAACCAAGGGCTTTAATTATTATATTACAAATCAAACCGGCGATAAACTGGTGCGGATGGAACGGGCATCCAACAAGAAAACGATTGTGGAAGCTGTGATGAAAAATTATATCAACGGCATACCGGATACCATTGGCATATCACATAAAACCTTTGAATTTAATATCGGCCTAAAACGAATAGAAAGATAATGCTGCTGTGCAGGTGTCTGGCCACTAAGCAGAGTTTTTCTTTAATCAGATTACAGGTAACTCAGCTAGACTTTTATTTTTTGGAGTATTAGTAGTGGCCTGACACCTAATACGAATTCAACATCAGCCTAAAAGAATAGAAAGATGATACTCCTAAACGATTTTTTTACCATCAACGATACGGTAACATCCGAAACGGAGATATGGGCTGAACTGCTGATCAACAGCAATCACAAAATATTTGAAGGGCATTTTCCCAACCAGCCGGTTGTGCCGGGTGTTTGCATGATGCAGATGATAAAAGAAATTTTGGAACAGGTTATTAGTAAAGACACACATTTGACGCAAGCAGCAGATATGAAATTCTTAGTAGTTATTAATCCACTGGAAAATAATCTTATACATGCATCTATAAAATATGCTACTGATGAAAGCGGTGCGATAAATGTGGTGGCTTCTCTTTTTAAGGATGAGCTGGTGCATTTTAAGTTTAAGGGGCAGTTTCAGGTGTCTGGCCACTAAATAGAAGCTTTTTGCAATTGGTTTATTATCAGCCTCAGCCAGCTTTTAATTTTTTGGAGTATTTATAGTGGGCTGACACCTAAAAGAGCTGCAGCATTTAAGTTTCTGTTTCAGCCTTGGTTTCATCAATCCTTACTAAATTATCTTGTTCAACCTTCTCCGGCATCAACCAATTGATCAGATCCAAAGCCGGTCCGGTCATAAAGGTAGTTACCAACGCCATCAACACCATCATGGCAAATATTTCGGGGGAGAGGATTCCTAAATCGTAGCCAATATTTAAAACGATCAGTTGCATCAAACCACGGGTGTTCATTAGCACCCCAATTGAAAAACTGTCTTTCCAGCTTTGTCCTACCATTCGTGCAGCTAAAGCACTGCCGCCAAATTTTCCTGCAACGGCTACCAATAATATCCATCCGAAGGTGATCCACAAATGGCTTTCATTGATCAGGCCTATCTGTGTTCTTAAACCGGTCATTACAAAAAACAACGGCAGTAAAAGTATGATGCTTACATCTTCGATCTTATCAATAACGATCTTTCGAAAGCTAAAACTCGAAGGCATGATGACCCCGGCCATAAAAGCGCCAAACAAGGCATGAATGCCAATAATAGATGTGAGATAGGAAGACACGATAAGGATCACAAACAACAGGGCTATGATCGGCGTACGTTTTTTTTCCTGGTTTTTGTAAATGCTGCTCAGCCTTTCTAAAAATGGACGAACCATTTTCAACATGATCAATACATAAACAATGGCCAGGGCAATGGTAAAGAAAACACTGAATGACGAACCCGATTTTACCAAAGCAATTACAGCAGCCAATATGCACCAGGCCGTAAGATCATCGGCGGCGGCGCAGGTAAGCGCCATGGCACCGAGCTTGGACCGGGTGAGCCCTTTCTCTTGCAGTATTCTTGCCAACACAGGAAAGGCTGTGATACTCATTGAAATGCCCATGAATAAAGCAAAAGATAAAAAAGTAATATTGGCAGGAGCGTAGTCACGATAAATATAATAGGCCAATCCAACACCCAGTGTATATGGTATAATGATGCTGGCATGACTGATAACAACTGCACCATAAGCCTGTTTGCCGATGGCCTTAAGATCCAGTTCCATACCAATGATGAACATAAAAAGTATCAGCCCGATCTGGCTGAGGAAACTAAGCGTTGATAAAGAAGCGGCAGGAAATAAAAAATGACTGATCTCCGGAAAATAGGCGCCCACAATGGATGGCCCCAAAACAATGCCGGCAACTATTTCGCCAATAACAGCAGGCTGGCCTATTTTTTTAAACAAAAAACCAAAAAGCCTTGCACAAGCGATGATGACGATGATCTGCAAGAGTAATACAGCCAGTGGTTCTGTAAGATCATGACCTAATGAATTGGTAAATACATTGAACTCATTGGCTACAGTTGCTTCCTTTGTGTTTTGTGCCTGCACAGCGGTAAGCTCCGGTGTTTGCAGCGTGTTACCTTTCTGTATTATCCAGTAAATAACGAAGCCCAGACCGGACACGATTATAATATAAAAAAGAGAACTCCACCTTCGTTTCATGTCCTATTATTTTTTAAAACCTATTCTTTCTCTGTCTTCCCATTTTTTTTGAGCAGCCTTTTCGTCCAACAAGTTTTCCATGGCATCATAAATTTGATTTAACTGTACATCATGTTCACCGAGGCGTTCTTTAATTTCTTTCATCTGTTCTTTAACATCATTTTGCCTCAATACAATCTTGTTTATCTCAACAAAAGCCCTCATAATAGCAACATGCATCTCAATCGCTTTATCACTGTTTAAAACGCCACTAAGCATTGCCACGCCCTGTTCTGTAAAAGCATACGGCGTTACACTTGTATTTCGTTTCCTTTGATATGCGGTCACATTCTGTGACGGCATACTGCTTAATTTTTCCAATGCGGTAACAGAATGTGACCGCATGTCCTGCCATTCAGCAACAGTAAGCCTGAACATAAAATCGGAAGGAAAGCGTTTTGTATTTCGCTTTACAGCCTGGTTTAAAGCCTTGGTAGGGACTTCATATAAACTTGCCAAATCATAATCCAGCATTACTCTTTGCCCACGAATCTCATAAATCCTATTTTGAATACTTTTTATTACCTGCATTTTATAAAATTATTTTCTATTCACAAAACCGATCTTAATCAGATCCAATTTACCTTAAAAAACAATACTATGTTTCTGCCTGGCAAATGAAAATTTTACAGCATAAAAACTTAGCAGGCTGAAATTAAAATAAAACTATGTTGCAGCCCTTTAAAATTATTGCACAACAAAATATTTCGGTAAATAGTTTTTGAAGTTTTCTTTTTAAACATGTGTTCGGGTACTGGTTGCTGCAAAAACTCACATGCATACCAAAGGCCCAATGCAGAGACTGTTGCAAAATCGCCAGCCATGTGTTTGTAACGAACAATAGCTGTATCCTCAGCAAGGAGCGCTTCACAAGCGGTGTAGAATGGCAAGGTACGGTTGTCACCATTTTCGCCTGAAATAAAAAGATCGATCCCTGTTCCTGCTACCAGGTTATTCTGCAGGAATATTTTTAATTGCTGCTTCACCAACTCAGTATCTGTGCTGTGCATAGTTTTAATTGCAGCAACTTTTGCAATCGCAGCATCAGACGAACTGCTTACAACAAACATGGCTGCACCTTCACCAACTAAACAACCCGGACTATCTGTTTCATATAAATGTGCACTTGAAATTTCTTCTTTCTTGTAAGAACCTGCAAGCGTTTCAATATTATAATGAAAAGGGGAGATCTCATCAACACCACCTACCAGGTAACTGTTTAATGGATTTGAATTGAGCTGCATCATTGCATCCAACAAGGCATTTTCAAATGCAAGACCAAGATGAATATGAGTGATATTATAACCTTTATTTTTGCTGATAAGTCCCAACTGGCCGGCAATTACATTGCCTGTGCTTTGTACAAAACTGCCCGGCGTAAGCTGGCCTTCATCGTATTGAACCATTTGGTTCAGGAATTTTACGCAATCGTCCATACCGGCATTTGCCGAGCCCATGATAATTCCGTTGATGGAATCTGATTCACTGATCAATGGTAAGGCAGCGCCCACACCCATTCTTATTGATTTGCCCATTCGGCGTAAAATACCCGGGGGAATCTTTTCATAAGATGGCTCGATAGCCAATAATTTTTTATCAACCGGTTCATTGATCAATTCAATATTGGCCTGTAACAGGTCCTGTTGTGCCGATATGCAATATGTTTGATGGATATACAGCATGATCAGACTTTTGAAAAGATAAGTGATGAACAATTTCCGCCAAAGCCGAATGAGTTACTCATGACATGACTGACCGGCATTTTTGTATAGGACTGAACCGGTATCAACCCCGTTGAGGGGATCACATTTTTAAAATGCAAGTTTGCATACACTTCCTGGTGCATCAAACTTAAAATGCTGTACACTGCTTCAATAGCGCCAGCGGCACCCAATGTGTGGCCTATATTTCCTTTAGTAGAGGCAAAAACCGGGGGCTTGCCGAAAAGGCGAATCATAGCCTTACTTTCCACTTCATCATTGTTTTCTGTACCGGTGCCATGAGCATTTATAAAATCAATTTTTTCGGCAGAAAGGTTTGCAACCTTCAATGCGCCCTGCATGGAAAGAAACGGACCGTCGCCTTGATCTGATAATGATGAAGGGTGATACGCATCGTTGGCATTGCCGTAGCCAGTCAGTTCTGCATAAACTTTTTTTCCTTTTATATCTTCTTCTTTTTCCAATATTAAAAACGCAGCGCCTTCTCCCAGATTCAAACCTTTTCGGCCTTCATCAAAAGGAGTGCAATTATCGGGTGATAAAATATGCAAGGCATTAAAGCCATTGATGGTAAATTTTGCAAGACAATCAGTACCGCCAACAATGGCTCTTTTGGCGTAACCGTTCCTCATCAGCATGGCGCCATACATAATGGCATTGGCAGATGAAGAACAGGCTGTGTTGATGGTGTTAACAACACCATTTATCTTAAAATGCTTTTGCAGGTATATATTTACAGAAGCACAATCGTACGAAGCCAGGTAATCTGAACCATCTGTTTTTTTATTGGCATCGTTAAACAACTCATCAGTTAAACACATGCCGCCAACAGTATTGGCGCCAATTAAGGCAGTATCGAATGCCTGAATTTCTTCAGCAGCCATACCACAATCGGCAAGGGCTTCATTCAATGCATATAATGCCAGCAGCGTAGTACGGGTAACGCCAGGTTCGGCTACCTGTAATTGATTCTTTAGATCTTCTGTGCTTATTGGTACCTGGCCAAAAGGTAATAGGCCGGCATATTTTGTTGGGAAGAGATCAAAATTATTGCTAACCCCGCAGATAGCATTTTTAAGCGACTGATGGTTTTCGGCTACAGAATTTCCTATAGCACTTATTACGCCCATGCCAGTTATGAAAATTCTGCTCAATATAGTTGGGGTGTCAGCCTGAGCTTGTCGAAGGCGATTTTGGTCAAATACTGCTATGATGATAGCACCGTCTTCGACAAGCTCAGACTGACAGCTTTTTTATTTTTAAAAATTATTTTGTACGATGTTGCTCAATATAAGCAACCATGGTGTTGATATCTGCCAGGATCTTACGACCTTCCTTAGGATCTTTTATATCTATACCATATTCCCTGCCCAATAAAACAATCAGTTCTATAGAATCAATCGAATCAAGCCCCAGGCCTTCGCCAAATAAAGGTTCATCGTCTTTAATATCTTCGGGCTTAACAGAAATAAGGTTCAGGAACTCTATGATCTGTTTTTTAACCTGTAATTTTAATTCGGCTGTTTCCATAATAAATAATTCAAATCAGGTTCTTTGTTTTTAACCCGATCAACGTAATCAATTGTATCGCAAATGTGATACCCAGTAAAGGTATTATATTTAGTAAAACATCTTTCAGTTTTCCTCCTTCCAAAAATAACCCATAATAAGCTTCCAGGCACCAATGCAAGGGCGAGAGCCTCATCACAAACTGAAAAGATTCCGGCATTGCAAAACTGGGTACCAACAAACCGCCTACCGCAGCCATCAATACTATAGATACGGCACCAATACCATTTGCTTGTTCCTGTGTTTTTGCAAATACACCGATCATGATGGCATAGCTTACAGCACACCAGCCACAAATGAGGGTAACGATTACCACACCTGTAATATCGGCCGGTAAATTTAGTTTGGGTAAACCCATTGATGGAAAGAGCCAAATGCCCATGGAAAAAACTACCGTGGCCTGGATAAATGTTATGAATAAATACGAAAGCTGTTTGGATATTAAAGCCACCAGGTAATTGGTTGGCAATGTTTTTAAGCGCACAAAACTGCCATTCAATTTTTCCCTCACTACACTTCCACCCAAAGAGATCACAATAAAGAACATCGCAAAAACTGTCCACGCCGGCACATTGTGTTGCGATGCATTGGGGATGTTTCTGCTGCCATCCCTCGATACAGGAATTTCCACAATACCAACCTGGTTATTGATGAGTTCCTTCTCCAGGGAATCCGGCAAAGCCGTTTCATTTAAAGCAAAATAAAGGCTTTGTAAAACTTCTTTATTTTGAACTACCTGCAATGCACTGCGTAATGCACCATTTATAGAATGCCGAAAAGACTCCTGTAAAACAGGATGGTAAAGCAGGGTTATAGGTTGAACCTGGCTGCTGTCATTTGTTATTACAGCATCGGTCTGCATCCCAAAATTCTTCAACGCTTTTTTTGCGGTCGCATCAGCTTTTATTTTTAATTTCTGTGTAAAGTCGGAAGGAATGATGATCGCGATAACTGCATCTTTTGCGTGCATTTTTTCTGATATCTCTTTGTCGGTTACATTTGGCATTACCTGTTTTAAACTAAACATGCCCGCTTTTTCAACAGCAGTTTGCATTTGTTTGCCGGCATTACCGGTATCCCTGTTGCAAATGAGCATGGGCACTGTATTGGTGTTCAGCATTTCAAATGTGCTGTTCTGCACAGCGGTAATAACTACTGCCAGCACGATGGGCATTACAAACATGAACACCAACCCCAGCCTGTCCCTTGTAAGGATGCGCATGTCTTTTAATATGGTGCTCCAGAGTTTAAACATTATGCGTTTCGGTATGATTTGCCGGTTAGATTGATGAACAAACCTTCCAGGCCGTCTTCTTTATGATCTATCATTAACTGGGTCAATGTATCATGTGCAATTATTTTTCCATCATCTATCAGCGCAACTTTATTACACAGGTCCTCGGCCTCACTTAATTGGTGCGATGTATAAATGAGTGTTGTTCCGTCTTCATTTAATTTTTTAAGATAGTTGATGATGGCATGGCGGGTGTGCACATCCACCCCAACAGTTGGTTCATCTAAAAATAAAATACGTGGATTGTGAATTACACCGATAGCGAGATTAACACGGCGTTTCATACCGCCGGAAAACTGTTCTACTTTTTTATTGCGCACTTCGGTGAGCCCAAGCACTTCCAGCAGCTCTGCTGTTTTATTTTTTATCTCCGTTTTTTGTAAGCCACTCCAGGCACCAAAAAAAGCCAGGTTTTCTGCAGGGCTCAGTTCCTGGTAAAAGGAAAAATCCTGCGGTACGAAACCAAATAATTTGTTCATCGATTTTTTGTGATGGGCAATTTCGTGGCCCAGTAAATGAATGCTGCCCTGGTCGTATTTTAATAATCCCGTCATGCAATTCATCAGCGTTGTTTTGCCTGCACCATTTGGTCCAAACAATCCAAAGCGCTCGCCTTCTTTTACCTCTAAATTTAAATTTTTGAAACAGGGAACCGATTGGCGTGGGTAGGTAAATCCTACATTATTCATACTTACCGCTGCATTGCTCATGAATTCCATTTTATTTTGCTCAATGCCTGAAATGCTTTTTTCTCAATCTCCGATATTTCGATAAGGTAATCTCCCATTACATCATAATCGGCCTGGCTGCCAATGCGGCCTTTATAAATGCCGGCTGCTTGTACAGCGGCAATACGCCATTTATCACCGGCTTCTGTAAATATCTTTGATATATCCAACAACTCATCAATGGGATGAAATGCGTGGGCCTCCTGTAAAAATGCTCCATAAATATACCTGAATCCTCCGCCTCCGGTGCCGATCTCTTCCTGCATGCGTACTAATTGTGCAAGATATAAACCTGCTTTTTCAGCTCCCAGTTTATCTTTCCATTTTTTTATTTTTTTGCCGGTGCCGGCAATGCCGTTAACACCGGCAATATTGCCCGGTATGCGTAGCATGTGGACTACGTTTCTTTTAATACCTTTTACGATCGCCTTTGCCATCTGCTCATCAGTAACGATCCTTTTTTCGGTAGGGTAGTATATCTGACCACGTGGTGCAAAAGCGCCTTTTGCAAAACGTACTCTTTCCAGTTCGTATTCAGTAAGTGATGTGGGAGTTTCCATAACAGGGTCGCTGATGAGATACCTGTCATCCTCCTTCCCAAAAACGATCATATTGTGAGCATTGAAATGGAAACGATATTCTTTAGGAAAATAAGTAAGATAGTAAACCCCAACCTGTGCACCTACGGGCTGCCCTTTTGCAAGACAATCATCTACATATTGTTTTCCTGCTTCCCGGGATGAGAATTTTTTTCTAAAAACCGGTATATCCAGTGCGTTGCATGTTCTTTTAAAAATTAGGCCAGGCATTGTGCGGAAAGCAATGGCAGGACCGTTATTGATCATCAGGAATGGAAGTTGGACATAAAATAAACCCGAGCCAATACCAAATGCAAGTGGCTCGGTCAGTTTTGTTGCGCCGGCCGACCTCAATAAATTTGTAGTAACACCGTTTTCGCAATGCGCTGCCTGTAAATGTTCAAATTCAGTCTTCATGCACATTCATGGTTTTAAGCTCCTCCACTCCTACATTAAACGCATCGGCGTATTGCTGTAATTTTTGTTCAGATAATTTATTAAAAGCGGCAGGTTTTAAATGGTTTTTAATGGTCCATTTCCAAAACCCGGTATAAGCCGCCAGTATACTTATATCCATCAATCTCAATTCAAGAAAATATAAAATGGGGCTGGCTTCGTTGTTCAATACTTTCTGGCGGGCTGTTTCAATTCGTTTTGTAATATCCTCCCAGGCAAGGTCAAGCGCCTTTGTCTTAACATCCCAACCGGTGCTGAGCTCACTTGAATATTTGCCTGAACTGTCAACAGCATACACCACTTCCTTGGTTAATTTGTTGAGGGCACCGTCGTCCTGCGGAATTTCTTCTTTTTTCATAAAAGAATTATTAACCCGGCGAAGTTAAATAAAGCCAATGGAAAAACGATACGAATAAAGGTGCGTTATTCTTTTATTTTGTAAATCAATTTAAAACCTGCGGCTAATGAAGGATAGGTGCCATCAATGTCGGTTTCTAATAATAAACGGCTTGTTCCCCTTTGCTCAATAACAGCGCCGCTGGGCAGATCACTAAAACTATATGTCTTTGATTTTACTCCTATCCCAAGGTATAATTCAATCATCATTTTGGGTATAATAAAACGTGGAATTTGGATACCTGCTTTTGTATTAAAGCCTGTTACTTTTTTTATTTCGTCAAATCCCCCCAAATAATAATAAACTATGTTTCCCATGTTGTCCGTTATGGGCAGGTCGCTGTAATTAGTAGTTTTAGTTTTTAAAAAAAGTCCTTCAAGCGCAAAAAACAGCCGGGTAGGATCGTGCTTGTTTTTTTTATACAGATAAAATCTTGCTTCGGGTTTCAGTTTATATCCGTTTGGGTTGCCTAAATTAATTTCATTAACTTTTACAGGGTTGTAAAAAATGATACCGGCATCTGCCCCAATGCTAAACTTACCGTTAATAAAATATTCAAATCCTAAAACAGGGCCACCCGCATTAGGCTCCAACCAGGATAAGATATTTGTTCGGAGGTTAATATCGTTATTTTTTGGTTGTGCCGAAACATTTTTACCCAAAAACAAACTTACCCAAAAAACAAAAATTAAGCGTGGCATGGATAAATTAATTAAAATCAGTTTTTAATACTGGAAATAAATACCGGTGATAGGGCATTTGCAATATCAAAAAAAGCAATGCCGCTTTTAATGTAGCAAACCAGAATGTTGCCGGCAACAATTACATCGTAAGCAGTTTCGTTAAAC
>JANOUJ010000056.1:0-1963 GCA_031416815.1 Chitinophagaceae bacterium | reverse complement strand
TAACGTTTCTTGGGTTGTACTGATTGGTAGTTTTGTTGATGGTATCTGCAATAATAATTCCTCCAGAAGGCATATAACCAACACTGTTCCTGTCGCCAAATATGCCAAAGAATTTTACATTAAGCCTTGCATGTTCATTAAACTCATAATTGGCTATCAATGCTGCTGTGGTCCATGTAATATCAAACCAGTTTCTGCTGCGGAAACTTTGTTTAATATCCTGTTTTATTTGTGTATCTGTAAGTCCACCAGGTTGCTGGCTGCGGATGTGAGAACGCATCAGCTCGGCCGTTAAAGAGAATTTTTTACTGATCTTATAAGTGAAAGTTCCAAAACCTGAGTTTGTGAAATATTTGCTGTTCTTGCGGTATCCATCTGCATTCCGGTGATCAAAAAATCCATAATAGTGAATCTTGGCAGTTTTGCCTCCGACGGCATTGTAACTGTTGAACAATCCATTGCTGCCAACAGTCTGCTGTGTTTCAAACTCAAATTTTTTATTGATCTCACTCCCATTGCGTAAAATATAATTAACCAGGCCGCCAAACTGCGGGCCATATTGTAAGGCGCCCTGGCCTCTTACAATTTCAATGCGCTGCACCGCTTGTAACTGCGGATTGTAATAAGCTTCGGGATAACCGAACGGATCGGCTGCTATATCATAACCATTCTGGCGAACATTAAATTCCCAGCTGCGGTTGGGGCTTAGGCCTCTTGCTGCAAAACCAATCTGAATGCCGCTGCCATCACTCTCCCAAACATGTATGCCGGGTACTTTGGCAACAATCTGGCGCATATTATTAGTAACCACATTGCCCTTTACATTATCTAACACGATCAATGCATTTTTTTTACCAGCGTAGATAGAGGTGCCCACTACTTCAGGCAATTGCTGAATATCGCTTTTGCTGTAACGGCCCACCACAGTTACATCTGGTAAGTATTTATGATTTGGTTCAGTCGTGTCCGGCTTCGGTAGATTGATTGTATCCTGTGCAGTTAATGATAAGCCTAAACTGAGTAAAACAATTAAAATATTGATTCTTATTGCCATTATCTTTTTTTGATGGCAAAAGTGCAGGCATAAAAAACCAAACAGCTCCCAAATCGGGAAAAGCATTTACGTAAAGAGGAAAACTAGCGAAGCAAAAGTTCACATGGCTTGATGCCGGTATGTTTTTTAAACGCAGTAGAAAAATGAGATATCGATGAATAGCCAAGTAACATGGAAACCTCGGTTACACTTAAGCCTTTTTCGTACAGTAAATATTTAGCATGTTCCATTCTCTGGCTTTGATAAAAATCAAAAATGGTGGTACCGAAAATTTCTTTAAAGCCTTTCTTTAAATAACATTCGTTAATGGCAACTTTACGGCTAAGAGCCTTAATGGTAATAGGTTCACCAATATGCAGTAATAAAACTTCACGTGCCTTGATGATCTTTTCCCTGTCTTCAGCATTTTGTAAGAACTTGCAGGTAAATTCCATTTCCTTATCCTCGCCCAACATGCAATCCATGCTATATAATAACAGTATTTGTGTTTGTGCGTTGATGAAGATATTTTCCCGTGTATCGGTATAAGTATGATTCAGCAATGCTTCAATAGCGGTTCTTGTCTTACCACACAAGGGCAATTGTTTACTGAAAGAAGTTTTGTGCCTAAAAGAAAGCACATCTTCTGTTAAACCGGTTTGAGTGCTGTTATTGGTAAACTGGGTTAAATAAGTTGGCTTAAAACTAAAGCTCACAACATCCACACTGTCTACTTTTTCAACGCAGCTTTTGCTGGTATTGAATTTACAAAAATCGCACTCGGTTTGTTTTTGCCTGCAATACACATTGCCACTCACACAAAATTTCAGATCAAGGTAATTAGCATCCGGGTTGTTTTTTTCAACATGATAAACTAAAATACCGGTGTCATCAATACTCCATTGGGGTTGCTTACGGTAGCGATTTATA
>JANOUJ010000055.1:0-13041 GCA_031416815.1 Chitinophagaceae bacterium | reverse complement strand
CATAAATAGCACTTGCATTTCCCTTTTAATTGAATTATATTTATACAAGTTCTTTTTTCACGCATTAAATTATACGTTATGAACCTCCTCGAAAAATTTGAGTATTGGGGTGACAGGCATCACCCAAAATGGCTGGATATTATTCGTATAGCTTTAGGGGTCTTTCTCTGCTATAAAGGGATAGACTTTCTCCGCAACACCAGCGACCTGATCAGCCTGATGAAACTAACATCACCTTTTGGCGAATTCATGATCATATTAGTGGCCCATTATGTTGCATTTGCACATATTCTTGGAGGCTTCTTTTTAACCATTGGCATGTTTACCAGGGCGGCCTGTTTAATACAAATTCCAATTTTACTTGGCGCTATCATTTTTGTGAACATCAATGCCACCCAGGCAGCTTTCAGCCCTTATTCCGAATTATTTCTTTCGGTTATTATCTTATTGTTGCTCATCTATTTTTTAATAATCGGCAATGGCGCATTGTCAGTAAAGATGCCACCAGAAGAGCATTTAAAAGAACATGAAGATTATATCCGAAAGGTTAAGGGCGATAATTAAAAACCCTGAGATCAAATTAACCCTCCACTATTTCCTGGTATACCGTCCCATTTTTGGAGGTCGTTTATGGCATGCAACAAACTTAATAACGCGGATGCGTTTAAACAAGAAAAAATCATTTCAACATATAGCTGGTGCCCTGTATTGTGCGCCGTTCGTTATCAGGCCCAATAACCTTTACATTGTCGAAAATAACCATGGTACCTGGTGCACAACGGGCCATAAGGGTGCGGATTGGTTTTAAACTGCTGCTGGTAATATACCCCGCTTCTACACCCCTGAAATTGGTGCCCGAGAAATACACCGTTGCACTTACAATGTTATACTGTATATCAAACACAAAGTCTTTTAACTCTGCACGGCAAACTTCCTGGCTTCTGAATGTTACTGCCAGCATTTGCTCATGCTCATTACCGGGTTGAGTACCGGCCCTCTCACTATTACCGATGGATAAACAATCAGGTTCAATAAAGCTGTTATCCATATTACCTAATTGGCTATTCACAGGTAAAATACCCATACTTAAAAAAGAAAAAAGGAGTACGTGTTTCATTTTTTTAAAATTTTAGTGAGGTGAATGATGATTTAAAACTAATATTTCAAAAGTGAAAATAATGTTACAATTAAATTGGCAGGCGCAGGCATTTCACAGCAGTAAAAGTTGTAAATTTATCCGCATATAAATGCTAGTATGAAAAATTCTGTACACTATTTTATAATTTTTTTCGTCACCCTTGCAATAACCGCCTGCCAAAAGGAATTAAGCTTTGAGGGAGTTATCACTGGTAACGGTATGGCTGTTGGCACATTAAAATCTTCTGCAGGTGATTGTTTACCTCAATCAATTAGTGGTACATATACCAAAGATTCAGTTTTAAAAACATCCAACGCTATCCAGGTTTCTGCAGACATATTTATTAAAGGAACTTACCAGATAAAAAGCGATACCATTGCTGGTTTTCATTTTTCTGCAACCGGCACTTTTACCAATACCGGGGTGCAGGTTATAACCCTTGCAGGCTCAGGTACACCTACCAGTACAGGAATAAAGACATTTACTATTAAGTTTGATACCAGCATTTGTAGAATAAATGTAAACGTAATAGCAGGCGTGCCGCCCAATGCCGTATTCAGTTTTATAAACTGTGCCGGTACTACTTTTGGCCCTGGTACTTACACTGCAGGTGTGCCCGTTGGGCCTACGCATACAGTCACCTTAAATGTAAGTGTAACGACACCGGGCCCTTATACCATAAATGTACCGGCAGTAAATGGCGTATCATTTTCAGGTTCCGGTACATTTACCACAGCCGGTAATACATCCGTTACTTTATCTGCCAGTGGTACACCCACAGCTGCAAGCCCGCCGGCGTATAGTTATACAGTTACCAGTGGTGCATCTAGCTGTACATTCTCCTGTACTGCTGCTGCGGCCCCCACCCCGCCGAATTTAGATTATGTGCCACAAACTTCTTTCAGCAACTGGAGTTCAAGATTAGATGGTGGCACGCCTGCGGATACCACTTACATACAGGTAAGTGCCAACTCAAGAACATTTGGGCCTAACAGCTATAAAATTTTTGAAATAAAAGATATGGGTACGCCAACCGATTCTCTTTTCAACAGAAAAAATGGTGGACTCTATTATCAATACATAGATGGAGACCTGGGTGTGCTGCAAAACCCCATCAATCAGGAATACATGTTGCTCGACAGTAACCGTGCGGTTAACTACACCTGGACAAAAAACTTTGGTCCCAATGTTGCCATGGGTTTTCCGCTGACGAATATCAGGATAGATGCAGAAATTATTGGTAAAGGTGAAACGCAAACGGTAGCGTCCATAGTTTATACCAATGTTATCAGGGTAAAATATAAGTACACTGCAACCGTATTTCTCGTTGGTGATGTACCGGTAGCCGAAGAAGAAAGATGGTATGCCCGTGGAATTGGCATAATCCGTTCAAGTATTATGAACCTGATAAACCCCGCTACTATTGTTAATGAAACAACCAGGGCTCAGGTATATTAATTATTATTTAAGCAGGCATTTTTATAAACACATCTACCGTAAAACTGCAGTAAATGTGTAACTTGTTTTTATGAAGAAACTACTGCTCATTTTGTGGATGCTTATTTTTTCTGATGCTGCTTCTGCACAGATAAAACCTTTCCGTTTTGCATTTCTTTCCGATACACATATTGGCTCACCGAACGGCAACGCAGATGAAGATCTGCGCCGAACGGTAAATGATATCAACAACAGCAATGACATTGATTTTGTGGTGATAACAGGTGATATTACCGAACTGGGTACCAATGAGGAACTCCCCCGGGCAAAACGTTTGTTTGATTCCTTAAAAGTAAAATACTATATCATACCCGGCAATCATGATGTAGGATGGAGTGAAACCGGTGGCATGGGCTTTATTTCAACATTCGGCAGCGACCGGTTTGCTTTTGATCATCATGGTATTCGTTTTATCGGCTGTTCATCGGGCCCTTATGTAAGAATGAGTGATGGGCATATACCACGGGATGCCATGATATGGATGAAAAGTATACTTGACACTACCAACGTAAACATGCCGGTGATATTTTTAAACCACTACCCCATGGATAACCAGATGGATAACTGGTATGAAGTGACTGAACTCTTTAAAACACGAAACACCATCTTATTCCTGTGTGGGCACGGGCATGCAAACAAGGTTCTAAATTTTGAAGACATTCCGGGCATTATGGGCAGATCGAACCTGCGGGCCAAACAAACTGAAGGTGGATATAATATAGTTGATGTGCGTACAGATTCCATTTTGTTCACCGAAAGAAAACCAATTACAGGTGCCACAAAAACCTGGGCCGGCGTTAAAGTTGAACAACATCAATTTGACCTTACCAAAAAATTTACACGTCCCGATTATAAAGTGAACACACAATATCCGCAGGTAAAAGAAAAGTGGGTATTCAGTTCAGATGCCAATGTGATATCCACTCCGGTAGTAACCAATGGCATCGTTGTTTTTGGCAACCAGGAAGGAACAGTGAGCGCTTTGTCTTTACAAAACGGCAAACAAAAATGGATATTTAAAACAGGAGGTGCTATTTATTCATCCCCGGCGGCCGCAAAAAATAAGATAATATTGGGCAGTACAGATGGTTATGTGTACTGCCTGAACGAAAAAGGAAAAGAAGTGTGGAAATTAAAGACCGGCGCTGCGGTTTTGGGTTGCCCGTTAATTGAAAATAATATTGTTTATATAGGAGGAAGCGATCATAATTTTAGAGCAATTGATTTGGAAACCGGTAAAGAGACATGGAATTTTAACGGGTTAACCGGGCCAGTTGTAAGTACGCCTGTAATTAATAAAGATGATATCATCTTTGGAGCATGGGATACATATTTATATTCATTGAACAAGCATTCGGGCAAATTGAATTGGAAATGGAGTAATGGATCAACTGTAAGAAATTATTCTCCTGCGGCATGCATACCTGTTATAAAAGATGATGTTATTTATATTGTTGCACCGGACCGGTATTTAAGTGCCATTGATGCCATCACAGGGCAAACCCTTTGGCGAACCAATGAATCAACCGTTCGGGAATCAATCGGTATCTCCCGGGATGGAAAATCCATTTACGGCAAAACCATGAACGATACGTTGGTGGCTTTTGCTACTGGAAGGGTGCCGCAGAAAGCAGCGTGGAAAATGCATGCAGGCTATGGTTATGAACATGCGCCATCCATGCTAATTGAGAAAGATAGCAATGTTTTTTTTGGTACCCGAAATGGCGTTGTTTATGCAATTGATGCCCTGCAAAAAAAGATAGCATGGGTTCACAAGATCGATAACTCGATGGTAAATACGGTTAATGTATCGGATAAGAAGAATATCATCGTTTCTACGATGGATGGCAAAGTAGTATTGTTGCAGGTTACAGAATGATCTCCATGAATATGCAACCTTAGCCGAAAAACTTTTATCGCCGCCGGCACAAATTAACTGCAACGGTAGAAGGTGAACTTGATCACTTTTTTACACTTACTCTCCAAATTACATTACTTACATCATCAGTTACAAGCATAGATCCATCTGCAAGCACGGCAACACAAACGGGTCTGCCGTATACTTCGCTTTTATCAGCATCTGCGATGAAACCGGTTAAAAAATCCTGAGGTGCGCCGGATGGTTTGCCATTTGCAAAAGGAACAAATAGTACTTTATAACCTGACAGGACAGAACGGTTCCAGGAACCATGCTGGCCAACAAATGCTCCATTGTGATAGGTAGCTGGAAAAGATTGCTTTTCGTAAAAGGCTAACCCAAGAGAAGCTGTATGTGAACCCAGGGAAATATCGGGGACAATAGTTTTATTTACCAGGTCGGGCCTTGGTTCATCTTTCATACGTGGGTCTGCGTTTTTACCAAAGTAAGCATAAGGCCAACCATAAAAGCCGCCTTCCTGCACACCCGTCATATAATCAGGAACCAGGTCATCGCCAAGGCCATCCCGTTCATTTACAGCCGTCCACAAAGTGCTGGTACCTGGTGCCCAAGCCATTCCAACAGGATTGCGAAGGCCCGCAGCATAAATCTTTTCACCGCTGCCATCTGCATTTAGTTCCAGAATATTCGCCCTCCTTATTTCATTTTCCATACCATGTTCTGCCACGTTACTGCCGGAGCCAACCGATATATAAATTTTATTTCCGGCTGTATTGGTAATGATATTTCTTGTCCAGTGATTATTATAACCACCGGCTGGCAGCGAAACAATTGTCTTACCTGCGCCGGTTAATTTTGTATCGCCGGCTTTGTAATTAAACATCAGCACTCCATCTGTATTGGCAACATAAAAATGATCGTTCAATATCAGCATACCAAGTGGCTGATTCAATCCTTCAGCAAAAACGTACCTGTTTTCAAAAACCCCATCTTTATCACTATCCCGAAACATGGTAATGCGGTTGGCACTTTCACCCAAATTTTGCGTTTTTATTTTACGGGATATTTTAGCGCCGATCTTTTTAAGGCCTTTTAAAATGGTGTTTGATTCAGACACAAAAACATCGCCATTGCCGCCTACATATATCCATCGTGGATTGTCGAGACTATCGGCAAACCGGCTGACAATAAAACCAGCCGGCGCTACCGGTGTTTTACCGGCTGGCCATCCAATTACCTTACTAAAATTACGGGATGATGCTGTTGCAAAAGGCGCTGGCAGTGTATCTGCCAAATAAATTGTGGAACCCGAACTATTTTTTACGGTGTCTTTATGCGAATTTGTATTACCGCATGCAAATGCCGTAATAATAAGGAAAACCGGTACAAATTTTTTTGTCATGAATACAAAATTAAAATAACGAAATAGAGCCGTTGAAATAACGGCTATAATTTAAGAAATTAAATAAGCTTTTAAAAAAAAGGTTCTGTCACCTTTATATAAGTAAAGTAACAGAACTTAACCACAATTGTTCAGCCTGGTCGGTATTGATCAAAGCAGAACTTACTTTTTTGCCTGATGGCTTTCTATTCCTTTTTTTACATCTTCCTTTGTTAGGCCGGTGGTATTTTTATCAGGGTCTGGTGCTGTAGGTTGAACGGAAAAAGAAAGTTGTTGCATATATGCCGGGTTTCCGCCGTTCATTTTTTCCTTTACTATATCCCCATATGCTTTACGGGCTTCTTCAACCGACTTTTTTCCGGTAATAATGTCGTTCGCAAGATTGAGTGCTAAAAAATTATTTCCTTCCATATCGCAACGGGCGCTCATAGTACCTTGTGTACGATCGAATGTTACACTGCCGTCAAATTTACCCAGGTCGTCCATTTTATCTTCGGGCACATCATACATAATGGCTGTTGTCATCATATCGGTATGCTCAATGGGAAAACTGTGTTTGCTTTCGGCTTTTGTAACACATATTTTTTTCCAAACCCCTTTATCCATCCAAAAAAATTCGTTTGCTGTAATACCATCAGCCTTGCCGTATTTGGCTGTAATCTCTTCAACTGCCATACGACTTGCTTCCGGCCAACCAGAAAGATCTGCCATACTATTATCTTGCGTCGTCATACTGTTGTTCACCATGCTGTCTGACGAGGTTGCTGTTTCATTTGCATTTGAGTTAACTGAATTGCAACCTGTCATTACAATTGCTGAGACGGTGATCATAGAAAATATTATGCGTACTTGTTTCATTTTAAATTTGTTTTTTTTGAAGAAAGAAAAGCTATTACACAGCAAAATTAAGTGGCTGTTATATATTAAGCGTTGTACTACTTTCTAAAAGAGTTGCATGATTCACACTTACTCCGAAATTAAAGAAGCCCGCAGTTGTTTATTTGGGTTGAAGGAAATACGCTTTTACATAAGGAGAATAATTTTAACTGCCATTGAAGTAACCAAACTACCGGTCTAACTTCAATTTTTTGGCATGGATTTGGAAGCGGATAGTGTGATATTTTTTTTACCTAAACCATTTTACAATGATTGCGATGACAACATTAACCGGCGTGTTAGAACAGCTGCGTTTAAGAAAACAGGATAATGAATTGACAATGACAGAAGCAGGCTTCACCAGCCCTGCAGGAAAAGTGTATAAAGAGGATGAGATCACAATAATAAAGACATACCGGTTTGAGGGAGATTCTGACCCGTCAGACAATAGTATTTTATATCTGATTGAAGCTAATGATGGGTTAATTGGTTATAGTATTGATGCCTATGGCGCATATAGCAACCATGATGATGTGAAGTATGATGAGTTTATCCGGAAAGTGAATGTTAGCGAAAGGGATGAACAGGAAATATTTAAATAAAATATTTCATTTTTCCACAACGATCAATTCAGAATTGCCTGAATCCATTTGGCTGTGCTGCTATTATTACAGGAAATCAAATAATGGTTTTTGAAAAAGCGGCGTTGCCTGTATATGAGGTATGTGACCAATTCCATTTAACTCAACCAGTTTACAATTACTGATCGGCTGTTTTATTTTTTTCCCAGTTGGTGATATTGGCCATATTTATTCTTTTGTGCAATGGCCTCGGTGACTCAGAAACCATTGCCTGCAGGCCAAAGGAAACCCACCAGCAGGATTGATTATCGTACCCGTTTCTTGTTACTTGATCTTACCCATTTATATTTATTGCATTTAGCGCAAACAATTTTATTGGCAGGCTGCATCTTTTCAGTATAGCCGCAGAAGATACAGGAATAATTTCCCGGTTCTTTAATTTTCATGACTGCTTCGTCCAATGCCATTGGCATCACCGACAGACCAAATTTTACGTCCGCATCTGCATAATAAAATATACTAATGCTGCCGGAACTTTCTACGATCGCTTCTTCGATCTGGCCGAGTTGTGAAACGCCCTGCAGCCTTAACTCTGAAAAAAATTCATCTTCGCCCAAACGTTCTTTCTTAAAATTTTCAATAGAAAACACACCGTCTTTGATCAGGCAAACAGGTTTACCTTCTACTAATATTTCGAATTTTTTATTCTTCCCCACAAAGTGGATAACAATTCTATACAATGTTATGATCATTATAAATACAATTAAAGCTGGCAGAATGCCTACGTCTTTGTAAAACATGGGATCGCCTGCTGCAGAACCCAGGCCTATGATCACCACCAGCTCAAACACGGATAATTGTTTAATGCCACGCTTACCCAATAACCTGAGTGCGATAACAATTACCAGGAACATGATCGACGTACGAAGTGATGTCTCGGGCAAAAAATTCCAGTCCTCGTTTCCTAACAGCAGCGACTTCCAATCCATTCCTGTTGTAACCTGTAACAAATACATATGATGGTTTTGTGGTAATTTAAATGAGCAAAATCATCAATCAAAGGTAGTGAAGCTTTTTAGACAGAGCTTGGTAAAACTGCTAGGCCGCATGTAGCCTGGCACCATTTACGCTAAGCCCAAAAAAAGGGCCATCATTTAAATCCCTGGGGAGAAATGTAAAATGAATATTTGGTTCTTTAAACTCTGTTTACATAAAGGGAGAATTTTGCAGCGTGGAGAATAAACATAAAAGCGGATGCCTCCTATTGCCATCAGAATAAGTTATAGCAAGCCCAAAAGATGAAATCTTGGAATATTGAAGCATTTAAAGGCCGCTGTTTCTTAGCCGCCACTATTATTGTGGGCCGATGGTTCTGGAATATGCCGAACCGAAGGATATTGAAATTGTTTTCTGTTGCGGATCAAATAAGTGCATGCATGCCCTACAAATAACATAAAACTTAAGGCTACAGCAGTTGCAGTGGCCCATCCCACAATATTTAACGCAATCAGCAACTCCTCCTGCAACACAAACGGCAAATCATAAAAAATAATGCGTAGAAACAGGTAAAGAGAAAGACTCAGGATGTTTGCACAAATAACGAGCCTTCTTAAGATATACAGATGAAGCCTGTGATGAAATACGGGGCGATTGAGTATCCTTTCCATAGTTGTAAGTTTATGGTAAACCATCGTTGTTACTTCTTCAATAGAATAATAATCATGCCAATTTATAAGTCGTTCATTTAGCCCGTTTAATTAAATAGATCTGGGAAAAATGGGAAATTAAAAGGGCGGTGAGGATCAAATGCGACTTCATTTACGTTAGTTTTGCAGTAATTAATCGCTACATAATTTTACATGTAACCCAAGGGGTAAAACCTCTACTAAAAAAATAAAAATGGCAGATACAAAAGCAAAGAAGGTTTTAATTGTAGAGGATGAAGGCGATATGTGCCTTTTAATAAACATCCTGCTTACAGGAAAAGGTATGGAACTGGATCATGTAAAAACGCTGGCTGAAGCCGGAGAATACCTGGAGCAGACAGAACCATCAGTAGTGATACTGGATAACAAGCTTCCGGACGGGCTTGGTATGGATTTTATTCCGGTCATAAAAAAAGCGCATCCTGCACTAAAAATTATTATGATCTCGGGCTTTGACAAAGCCGCAGCAGATGTGGCCCTGGAAAACGGCGCAGATACTTACCTGGTAAAACCATTTAGTAAAGAGGAGTTGTTTGCTGCAGTAGAGCAACTGGCTAATTGATACTTTCGCCTTGGTCGGTGCCTTCTGCCCTGGTTCGTAGTACACGAAACCGTTTTTGTGAAGGCAGCATTGCCCATCTGGTGATTATTATCGGGGATGTCGGGGGATCATTAATAATTTTTTTTAAGCAGATCCGAATTGGTACCCGTATGCAAAAGCCGGCTAAAATAAACCGGCTTTCCTTAATTTATAATAAAGTGTTTTATCAATGCACTTTTAAAACTTTTTGCTGCAGCGATACATCTGTTGTAATTACCCTGAGATAATAAATCCCATCGGATAATTGCGACAGGCCACCGTACACAATATCATTATTCCCTTCCGTTGCCTGTACATTTTTTGTAGCCACTACCCTGCCGACCATATCAACCAACTGTATGGTTAAGGGTTGAGCTTGTTGTATAACAACACTAAGGTTTATTGTTTCATTAAACGGATTGGGTTTTACATTGCTTACAATAATTCCTTTTGAGCGGTCGCCGGTAAATACGATCACATTGCTGTAGGTGAATTTACCATCATTGTCTATCATCTTTAAGCGATAATAATTAATCGTACTCAATGGTTTGGTATCAATAAAAGCGTAAGACTTGTTACTGATGCCGTTACCGGAAGCAAGCACATGACCTATTTTATCAAATGCGGAACCATTGCCACTGCGTTCGATCTCAAAACGGTTTACGTTGAGTTCATTGGCTGTTGTCCAGTCAAGTAAAATCTGATCCGGTTGTTTTTTGCCTTTGAACTGAATAAGGGTTAAGGGTAAACTAACGGTGCTTACATTCACAGTACCGGTTGATGAAACAGCAGAACATTGTGTTACACCTGATAATGAAGTGGACCTGAAAACTACTGTAAAGGTTCCGGAATTGGCAAACGGATTAGTGGTTATTAACAGGTTACCATTTGACGGTGCCCATTTACCTTGCCCAAGTGACTGGCCGGTTACATCATCGGCTAATGCATAAAAGGTGCCGGCAGCTGCATTTGAGATGGTATAAGTTACGGTTTGATTGCGTAAAATACTGATTACAGCAGGACTAAAAACAGGTGCTACCGGTGTAGGTGAACAGGTAATTGCCAATGCAGATGAAGGGCAAAATATTTCCTGCTTTCCGCTTTCCTGTATGCCTATAGAAAGAACACCATTTGAATATAAAGTATTATTGACAGTACTGTTTACGGTTACGGGGCCCCATGCAGTGTTAGATGTAACCGTGCTGCCAATAAGTTCTCCATCTAAATAAAGATTAACTGTTGATGTGCTGAATGAGCCGGTAAGTGTTCCGGAAATACTGGTAGCGCCTGCTGCAATGGGGCCTGTAATGGTGCCGCATCTTGCTGCACCTGTTTGGATTAATGTTGCAAAACTTGCTGAGTTATTACTTAAACCACAACTGCCGTTTTGTGCATTGCAGTAATAGGTTGTGGCAGTAACGGCATTGTAAGTTGCCGGTGTGGTACCAGCATTACCGGTTGACCAGGTTCCGTTAGCCTGTACCAAAGTTGTAGCCACCAATATGTTGCCTGATGTATACACCCGTATCGTTGTACCCGCCACTTCTGTTGATGTACCTGTAATGGGCGCACCGGCTGAAAGTTGGCTGTTATTATCGGCATTTATTAATGGTGTATTGGTATAACAGCTTACTGAATAAACCGGTGTTTGGTTTGCACACATGCTGGTAGTTACAATACCGGTGTTTAATTCAACGAGCACATACAGTTGCTGCCCGTTCAAAAGGTTAAGCCCTGTAAAACTAAATACACCTCCGGCGGTTGCAGTAACCGATTGTGCAATGGTTCCGTTTATGTATAAAGTGGCTGAGGCATTGGCTGTAGTAGTACCTGAAATTGTTTTGGTAGCCGTTGTAAAAACTGTATTGGATGGAGATGTAATTATCGGTACAGCCAGCGCACCAGCAAGAGCACTGCCCCCATTACCAGCAGCGCAAAAATAGGATGGCAAAGAGTTACAGCCTGCGGCGTTGGTGTAATAAATTTTATACGATCCTGAAGTTAATGGTGAGCCTGCACTGCAGCCACCCGAAAATTGCCATGTAATATTCGGGCTTGTTCCGGTATTAGCTCCAAAGAGGCCCGTTGCATTGGTAACACTGTTATCTAAAATATTACGGGTTATATTATCAACATGCACTACCCAACCTGTGGTTAGGTTTGTTCCGTTAATACCTTTACTGCCGCTGGTACAGCTTAATGCTGGCGTGGGTGGTATATTGGATGCATTGCAGGTAGATGCGGAAACTGCATTACTGGTTAAGCACATAGTTTCGCCGGTTGCAACTGATTTGGCCGTGATAACGTCCCCGTTTATAAGTGTAATGTTGTTTAATGTCCAGGTAGAACCAGAAGTTACCCCGGTAACTGTACCTACAGACACACCGTTTTTATATATGGTGATACTTGCCGTGGCAAGGGCTCCGTTCAGAACAGATCTTGTCCAGGTGCCGGTAATATTAACGGTGCCGGTACTGATCGGTGAATTAACAGCCGGAGCTGCCGTACACATAGCCGTGGGGCAGGTAACAGGGTTATTAAATATGTTACAGCCCGGCTGGCCTTCAATAAAGTCTTCATAAGTATTACCGCTGGTTCCATAAATATCTGAGCGGGGGCCACCTATTGCCGCCTGTGGCGACATTACCGTAGTTGCACTCATACGTATGGACGTGCCTGCTGTCAAATTAAAAGGTGCTGCCTGCAGATCGGAAAAGGGAATGTAAAAATCGATCAGAAAATCGGGGTCTCCATTGTCATTGGTAGATGCGATGGAAACCTGCGACATATCCTGCCAGTTCAAATATTGTTTTACCAGTACAGGTGATGAGGTTCCATCTACATTATAAATAGCAATTCTGAAATTTGTTTCCAGTACCACCTCTATCTCAAAACCCGGGTTGCCATTGGTACCGGTTGTAGATGGTAAATAATTGGGATCGGCATTGGCACCACTTGCTCCAAACTTGCCGTCGGTATCCATTAAAATACTGTAGCCTTTAGAACCCGGCATAACAGATCCCATACGCATCCTGAACAAAATATTTTGTGCAACAGAAAAATAATGATACACGCCGTTACCTGCTGTATCAGGTACAAAATCAGAAAATGCATGATTGGGGCCACGCCTCAGGTCACCAAAAGGCTCAATTGAATAGGCCCTGATCCCTTTATAGGCAATTTCAGAATTGGCAACATCACTGCTGCCAAAACCGGCTGTTGTAAGCGAAGTATACCCATCGCCATTGGGGTCTAATATTAAACGGCCAGCAGCTATCGTGGCAGGACGGTTAATGAAACCAGCCATTTGTGCAATACTTTGAGATTGTACCAGCAAAAGGGTAAGTGTAAAAGCAATAACATGTTTAGGGGAAAGGTATTT
>JANOUJ010000054.1:0-7297 GCA_031416815.1 Chitinophagaceae bacterium | reverse complement strand
GACGGGTAGCCCTTTTCGATATTAATACCACCACCCCAGCCTGATACATATACATTTTCACACCGGTCAACTAAAAAGGCAACAGGCGAAAGGTTGGGTACAGCTGCTGCGCTACCAAAAATGGTTGAATAAACATACTCCGAAAGATCAGGTTTAATTTTACTGATAAATTGCTTGCTCCCCGGATTATTAAAAATTGGCCCAGGGCCCGGCGCTTTTACCGTCCATGAGCCTGTGGTTGTACCCATGATATAGAGAAATCCATTTTTATCTGATTGGATGCCATAAACCATATCATTTCCGGGCGTGCCCTGGTATGTTGTTCTTACAATTCCCGAACCATCATTTAATATCTGTGTGATAAATCCATCTACCACACCACCGGCGTAAGTGCCCTGTAATACATTTGACTTATCGCCCGGTAAATTAGGACCGGTAGTAGCTCCGGCTACATATACATCTCCGCTTATTGGATTTTGGGATAAAACAAAACAGGCGTCATCGCCGGTACCTCCAAAAAAACTACTGAATAAAACTGATGAAAGGTTTGATGTTAATTTCAAGATCACACCATCCTGTCGTCCGCCCCCAAAAGCTGCCTGTATGGGTGTACCCGGCGTAACCGGAAAATCGGAAGATTGCGTACAGGATGCCAGAAAAACATTTCCTCCAGCATCCAATATTATTTCACTTCTTGCATCGTCGCCATAGTTTCTACGGGTTGCATCTGCACCCAGGGGTGCAATATATTTACCGCGGATGTTTACTCCATCATTTTGAGAACCACCAATGCGTACAGCGCCCAAAGAAGCAGTACCGGCTGCATTAAGTTTTGTAACTACAATATCATAATCAGTTCTTGAAAGTGGTCTTGCCGGTGTACCGGGGTAATTGTTTGAGTTTGACCGACCCGCCACAAATAAATTACCCTGTGCATCGCAGATCATACTGTGTGGCTGTTCGTTTCGGGAACCACCAATGTAAGTTGCAAATAACCTGTTTGAACCATTAGCCGAAAATTTAATGATCGCAATATCATACCCATTGGGATTGGTGCCATCTTCATTAATTCCCCCGCCAAAAACTGTTTGATACGCACCTGCCGAAACAGGGAAACCGCTACCAAACGCAATACCACCGGCATAAAAGCTGCCATCCGGCCCCGGCGTGGCTGTAAACCCCCAGTTTTCTGTAGTACTGCCGGAAAAAGTGGAAAAGATTAACGTAGGGTCAATAACAACGGTCTCTTTTGGGTCATAATCTGTTACTTTAAAACGAACGATATTATCTTTTACTACGTACTTGCAATTAACCGTCTTTTTTTGTCCATCCTGCACCTGGTAACTATAAGGATAAAGTTCTTTAATTGCGCCAACTGAAGTTGTAATCATCAATTCTTTGTTCTTGATCTCAAGCTTATCAATACCAGTATATTGCATGGCAATTTTATCAATATCGCCGCCCGGATGAACAATGATATCATATTTCAATCGATCACCGTCACTGTAATACCGAACATCCACATTGGGATATATATTTTGATAGCTTACGGCCTGCGCTATTTTACAACCGGATGTCCATTTGGACTGATCTGTACCTAAAAAATAATTATTATGGTTGGGCTGTATTTTATCAGGTACATTTTGAGCAAAAGAATTACCTCCTAAGAATTTAACTTTATAAGCATGTGAATTAATGGTGATGGGTTGCCCGAAGGTTGATGAGTTTATATTGTGCCCATGCATCTGCTCCGATAACAGTTTCAGGTCGGCAACATTGTGCAACGTGACAGTAAAACCCTGGTTTTCTAAAAAAAACGAACCTGTAGAAAAATCGCCGCGGTATGCAACCCTGCTATCCCATTGGCCTTTATTTTGAATAAATTCCATCTGGGCCTGCCCGTCGTGAGCAAGAAAAATTAATGAAACAAGTGAAAAAAAATGCCGTATTATTTTACTCAAAATTATCAAGTATTCGTTTTTTACAATGTACTACATTAAACCGTAAAATTAAGGGTTGTGGCAATTATATAAGTTTCCGCAAAACGTTAATAACTGTTATATTTCGTTAAACTTATGCAATGAAAAAAATCCTAAACTTATGTATGAGTTACGAAATTTTACTCCACAATGTTTTCCCCTTTTGTTGCTGCAAATAATTTTTAACAGATAAATTTTCGGCGTTATTCAAATCCGGGTCAGATTCTAAAATATGCTCGGCAGCATTGCGGGCCGCTTCCAGAATGATCCTGTCCTGCACTATGTTTGCCAGCTTAAAGTTTAACAAGCCGCTTTGCTTTGTCCCTTCTATGTCTCCGGGGCCTCGTATCTCCAGGTCTTTTTCTGCTATCTTAAAGCCATCATTGGTGGCTACCATTATCTTTAACCGTTCACGGGCATCGTTTGATACTTTGGGCCCTGTTAATAAAATGCAAAAACTTTTTTCGGCTCCCCTACCAACCCTTCCACGAAGCTGGTGTAATTGCGACAAGCCAAATTTTTCGGCACTCTCAATGACCATTACACTTGCATTTGGGACATTCACTCCTACTTCAATAACTGTTGTACTCACCATGATCTGTGTATCTGCTTTTACAAATCGCTGCATGTTGGTTTCTTTCTGTTCAGCCGGTTGTTTTCCGTGAACCATGCTTATCCAGTATTTGGGTTCCGGAAAAAATGATTTCACTTCTTCAAATCCCTTCATCAGGTTTTCATAATCCATTTTACTACTTTCTTCAATGAGCGGATAAACAATGTATGCCTGTCTACCCTTTGTAATTTCTTCCTTAACAAAGTCCATCACCTGCGGCCGGGCGCTTTCGGACCGGTGCAAAGTATTAATAGGTTGCCTGCCCGGCGGTAATTCGTCAATCACGCTATAATCAAGATCACCATAAGCCGTTAAAGCCAGTGTACGTGGTATGGGCGTCGCCGTCATTACCAGCACATGTGGTGGAATGCTGTTCTTTTTCCACAATTGTGCCCGTTGTGCCACTCCGAATTTGTGCTGCTCATCAATCACTGCAAAACCCAGGTTTTTAAAAATTACATTGTCTTCGATCACGGCATGGGTGCCAATTAAAATATGCAGTGTGCCATCTTCACAAAGTTTTAATACCTCTTTACGCTGTTTACCTTTAGATGAGCCTGTGAGCAATTTTACACAAACCGGCATGTCTTTTAAAAGACCTGTAATACTATTGAAATGCTGCTGCGCCAAAATTTCTGTTGGAGCCATCAATACCGATTGAAAACCCTGTCCATCTGACGGGCGGGCATTGCCTGCTGCTATCAACATCATCATCAATGCCACAATGGTTTTTCCGCTGCCCACATCACCCTGTAAGAGGCGATTCATCTGTTTGCCGCTGCCTGCATCTTTCCTGATCTCCTTTAACACTTTTTTTTGCGCATTGGTTAATTCAAAAGGAAGATATTGTTTAAAAAAAATGCTGAAAAGATCTCCAACTTGCTCAAATACCAATCCCTTACTAAACCGGTGCCTGGTTGATTTTATCAGTCCAAGCCTAAGTTGTGCAAAAAACAATTCTTCAAATTTTAACCTTCGCAAAGCATGCTGATAATGCTTTTCGGTTGCCGGAAAATGAATTTGACGGCAGGCATTAAACCGGCTGATGAATTTATATTGTTTGATAATGGATTCGGGCAAATTTTCAGCCAGGTCCTTCTCAGTAAGAATCTGTAATAATGCGTAAGTTAATTTACCAATGGCCCTCCCGTTTAGTCCTTTTGCTTTTAATTTTTCAGTAGATGAATAAACAGGCTCTAAGTAATTTTTTCCATCCGTTTTTTGAACGGTAAAATTCTCAATTTCAGGATGTGCAATTTGTGGCCTGCCCATAAAAAAACCAAGTTTCCCAAAAACCAGGTATTGATGGCCAACTTCAATTGCTTTTTGTATCCAGCCTATCCCCTGGAACCAAACCAATTCAATCTCTCCGGTATCATCCTGCAAACGGGCCGTTAGTCTTTTACCTTTGCCCTCACCCAACATTTCAAAGTGAGTTAATTTTCCGGCAACCTGTGCGTATTCGTTGTTGGGAGAGAGCCCTGCGATCTTATCTACGTTGGTTTTATCAACATGCCTGAATGGGTAATGCTCCAGCAGATCTTTAAAATTAAATATCTCCAGCTCCTTTTTCAAAAGATCGCCCTTAAATGTAGTTACGCTATGTAAATATTCAATAGGACTGGTTAGTATGGTAGCAGGCGAGCTGATGGAATTTGTTTTTACAAATATACAGTGCCAGCCCCTCCTATCCTCTCCAGAGGGGAGGGAAAAATAGAAGACTTAACCGGAGAGAAAAAATTACAGATACTAACGCTTTGGATTATTTTGAAAACGTCTTGGCTTGTCGAACTTGCTGTTTCCACCCTGCGGCCTGGCGGAGGAAGTTGTATTATAAGCAGGTGTTTCGCCTAACTCTTCCGGTACTACAGCCTTGGGTACAGGTTTACCCAACAATTTTTCGATGCTCATAAATTTGCGCTGCTCTTTTACAGTTACAAAAGTATATGCGCTGCCTTCGGCTGCTGCCCTTGCTGTACGGCCAATGCGGTGAACGTAATCTTCACCATCGTGCGGCACATCGTAATTAATAACCAGGTCAATATTGTCAATATCAATACCACGGCTTAAAATATCTGTTGCTACTAAAATGGGCAGCCTTCCACTTTTGAACTGTATCAATACATCTTCTCGTTTACTTTGATCCAGGTCACTATGAATTTCATCTGCTAAAAACCTGGCACGTTTAAGATCACGGGTAAGTTGCTTTACGCTTATTTTACTGCTGCAAAAGATCAATACCGATTTAAAATCTTTCTTACCCAATAAGTGTTTAACCAGGGGAATCTTTTGAGTTTCGTAAACAATGAATGCTTCCTGCTTAATCTTTTCAGGCGGCTTGCTGATAGAGATATTCACTTCTTCAGGATGGTGCAATATTTTTCTTGCCAGTTCCCTTATTTTATGGGGCATGGTTGCCGAAAATAAGAGGTTCTGCCTTTTTTTAGGCAGGCTGTCGATAATGAACATAATATCATCATAGAAGCCCATATCGAGCATACGGTCGGCTTCGTCGAGGATCAAATATTTAAGCCCCGACATTTTTACATAACCCATTTTAATGTGGCTCATCATTTTACCGGGTGTACAGATCACCACATCTGCCCCGTGGCTCAATGCTTTTTTCTCCTGCACAAATGCATTGCCATCGCCACCACCATAAACAGCTATTGAACTTACCGAAGTAAAATAAGAAAGGCCCTCCATGTGTTGTGCTATCTGCACTGCCAACTCTCGGGTGGGTACAATGACCAGGGCATTGTTTGTATGGTCTTCATGCGGATCGGTAATGATCTTATTAATAAGTGGCAATAAAAAAGCGGCTGTTTTACCGGTTCCGGTTTGGGCAGATGCGATGATGTCTTTACCTGCCATAATAAGCGGAATAACCTGTTCCTGAACCGGTGTAGCATCTTCATAACCAGAGGCGTCAATGCCTTCCATCAATCGTGGGTCAAATCCAAATTCTGTAAACTTCAATGTAATTTATTTTAATCGGGCGAAGATACTGAATAAACCCCGACGGCGTGTATTAACCCCTTCGGCGGTTCTTAAGCCAGTAGGCTTACCGGAGTTCGTAATCACAGGGAGGCTTAATAGCTTACCTTTGCATCCATAAAAAACACTATGGTCAAAGTAGGAGAATACAATGTTTTAAAAGTAATTCGTGAAGTTGATTTCGGCCTTTATTTAGATGATGGCGCCGAAGGTATATTGTTGCCTAAACGTTTTGTACCTGCGAACTCCAAAATTGGCGACGAGATAAAGGTATTTTTATATCATGACGGCGAAGACCGGTTGATCGCTACAACTCAACAACCAAAAGGGGTTTTGGGAGATATTGTAAAGCTGAGCACGATCAGCGTTACAGAACATGGTGCTTTTTTAGATAACGGATTAATGAAGGACCTGTTTGTGCCAAAATCGAAACAGCAA
This sequence comes from Chitinophagaceae bacterium, assembly GCA_031416815.1. Taxonomy (GTDB): domain Bacteria; phylum Bacteroidota; class Bacteroidia; order Chitinophagales; family Chitinophagaceae; genus Ferruginibacter. The sequence goes on along the minus strand of JANOUJ010000054.1, from coordinate 1,270 downwards.
CTGAACATGATACCGAATGGTGAATACCTGGTAAAAATTTATTTGGATGAGCAAACAGGAAGATTGGCGGCAACAGAAAAAATAGAGCCTTTTTTAAGTAACGAAGCGTTAACCGTTAAAGAACTGGAACTGGTGGACCTGATCGTTTACCGCCGTACAGATATAGGCTATGTTTGTATCATTAATAATGTACACACCGGTGTTTTACACCACAACGAAATTTACAGGAATATAACTGCCGGCGACCGGTTCACTGGTTTTATAAAAAAGATATATCCCGAAGATAAAACCGGTGACCTGCGTTACAGAATTGACCTGGCTGCCGGCAAACCCGGCTACAACCGTGTGGAAGATGAAACAGGAAAAATACTCAGGCTGCTGAAAGAGAACGATGGCTATTTGCCTTACCATGATAAAAGCGACCCGGAAGATATTTATGCTGTTTTTGGAATGAGCAAGAAGACATTTAAAATGACTACAGGAAATCTTTACAAACAGCGTAAGATCAGTTTTGAGAAAGATGGAATAAGACTAGCCCCCTCTATCTGAAGGGGGAGGACATTGAGAAGATATTAGTGAAGACTAAAGTTTTAATTAAATGGCACGAATAAAAATTGACCTCCACGATATTTACAACAACAGTAAAGCCATTGACAAAGCTTTGCAGGATGCTTTTGAAGAAGCTATAGATAAAAAGATTAAAGAAGTTGAGATCATTCCTGGCAAGGGCAGCGGACAATTAAAAAAGAAAGTGCAGCGCTTTTTACAAATGCCGCATATTAAACCTTTATACCACCGCATAGAGAACGATAGCAAAAATTTTGGACGGCTGTTTGTGTATTTTAAATTTTAAGTAAGTCGCTTCTTTTAAATCTATTTACCGATACAGAAGATGCAAGTTACTGATGTATCAATGCTTTCAAGGGATTGGGCAACAAATAGCCAACACGATTAGCTAAACCAAGTGCAATTGCTGCACAAACAAAACAAGAAAAATTATTGAGTATAGAGAGTGCAAGGCCGCATCATAGCGTCTGCGAATTAAGCATTACGGTTTAACGTAACTGCCGGGCAACAGTGTCCTGTTGTAATCCCATGTACTGGCAGAACTCGTCAACAGTAACAACCTGGTGTTGTTGCTTCTTGAGATGCTCTTTAATCTTTTTAATAAGAAATCTGTTTTATCACTGGTATTTATGCTACCTGTATCTTCAGTATTGTAATGGTTAAGGCTTATCAAAATTGTTTAATCAAAAAAAAAACCTCTGTG
>JANOUJ010000053.1:0-3546 GCA_031416815.1 Chitinophagaceae bacterium | reverse complement strand
TGGAACATCGGCAGCTGGTTCGCCTCCTGGAAGCCGTCGTAAGGCCCACAAACAATAATGATATGTAAAAAGCTTTATGCATCTTGGTTCTTCAACCGGTTGATGATGCCATCTGGTTGAATATAATAACCTTTTCTGTGCAAAAGGATGGGCAGGATGATAAAATACCAAATGATAAAACCTGCAGACGCACCGAGAATCAGCACACTTACCCAAACCGGCAGGCCCGAATTTTTTGCTTTATCAAAAGTCTGGCTCATTAAATGCGTAACATAACTTTCAAAAAAAGCAGCCAGCAGTAAAATGGGTATGATGATGAGTAAGATCTTAACCGCATCTTTTATACCACGTTTACAGGAAACTCCACGTGAAAAAGTGCCGGGAAAGATCATGCTGCTGGCGATTATAAAACCCGCTGTTCCCGAAATAATAAAAATGGATATCTCTAACGTGCCGTGTATCCAGATCACCAATACAGACTGTAGGCCCAGGTCGTGAGCGAAGAACATATATTGAAATGCACCCAGCATCATACCGGTTGACCAAAGTCCCGCAACTTTAATAAGTGGCCATCGAAAAAGTGTAGGTATGCCGAGCAAAAATCCTCCTAAAACGAACATCAGCGCAATAAAAACATTATTCATGGCTATCCTTACAAACATAGTAAACGGGTTGCCATCTTTATAAACACCAAAGGGGTCCCCATTCCTGATATTATTTTCGGTCATATTCACATAATCGTCTCCCAATATACCTCTCATAAAATTCTCATCCTTCATCGATGAGAATACCCCAATGCCAACGAACAATAAGAACACTACAGTAGTAAACAAAAAAATGCTGTGGTATCTTCTGAATAAAAGGGGTAGTTCAAATTTCCAGAATTGAAAAATGCGGCTGTATTTTTCTTTTTTATTTTGATAAATACTTTGATAAATGCCGGCAGCAATGCCATTGATCCAACGGGTTACTTTGCTTTTGGGATAAAATGTTTTTGCATAGGAAAGGTCATCGATCAGGGTAATAAAACGGTCCGCAGTTTCATCAGGATTTTCTGTTTGCGAATGTTGATAGCGTTGCCATTTATCCGCATTCTGTTTAATAAACCTGGCCTCTCTCATAAAATAAAATAAAATTAAGGGATACTGACATGAAACTACAGATTCTATTATATTTATAACAATAATTATTGAAAACAGTATACTTTTACAGGCAAGCTTTGCCCATGTCAATTATACAGATCCCCACAAACTTTAATATTGATATTGAATTTGAAATTGCAGAATTTCATAAGCGCCTGCTGGCCTACCTGATAGACCTGGTGATCATGGTTTTGTACCTGGCTGGTATGCTGTATGTTTTGGTAGGTAGCCTGCAGCTAAAAGAAGAATTTATTGGTATGATCTTTCTTGTTGTGCTGCTTCCCTTATTATTTTACAGTTTGCTTACAGAACTATGGATGAATGGACAAAGCATTGGAAAAAAAATTCTGAAGATACGGGTGATAAGTTTGGATGGTGGCGAAGCAAACCTCGGCCAATATCTCACCAGGTGGTTTTTGCGCTTTTATGAATGGGGGTTTATCATGTTTTCCTTTTTTTATTTTAGCCTTGGTTTGGGTTTCATGTTATTGTTTATTGGCGGAATTGGGGCCATGATAATTATTTCTATCACGCCAAAAAACCAGCGCCTTGGTGACCTGGCTGCCGGAACAGTGGTGGTAAATACCAAATCGGCATTAACACTGGCCGATACCGTTTTTATGCAGATAGATAAAACAGGTTACAAAGTGATGTTTCCACAAGTGATGCGGCTGAGCGACCGGGATATCAATACCATTAAAGGGGTATTGATACAGGCGGGCAAAAGAAACAACTATGAGATGTGCCACCGGGTTTCGATGAAGATAAAAGAAGTGCTGCAGATACAATCTGATATGCATGTGGACCAGTTCCTGGAAAAATTGCTGGCCGATTATAATTACCTGGCCACTAAAGAATAATTATAGAGAACCTTATCGTGAAATTGTCCTGAAAAAATTCCATGCTACAAGCAACAGGAATAAGCCACCAAATATAACCCCAATAAGGGAACAGATCCTTCCGGCATTTAAAGAATTTAAACTGGATGATGAATATAACTCGGGAGTTGCCTGGTACAATTTTAAATCCTTGGCGGAAAGTACCAAACAAATGATGCCACAAATAATTCCAATACCCAAACAACTACTTGCAATACATAAAATTCCTAAAACAAGGCATGCCGTTGCATTGGGAAGATTGCTCTGTTGAAAATTTAATGAATTCAAACCTGGTTAGTGATCGTGTTTTCTTTAATTGTTATCTCCAGTCATTGTAACTCATACTTCCAATAAATACAAACATGATGATAATGAATATCAGCCATAAACCACCGAGGACCAATCCAATAATACTGCAGGTTCTTCCGGCATTTGACTGGCTGTAGCTTGAGCCATTGTAAAGGTCTGGTGCAGACTGGAATAATGCCCGGTCTTTATTAGCCAATACCAAACCAATGATACCGCATATAATTCCTATAAGCGCCGATACATAACATAAACTGGTAACAACTGATATAATGCCCAACACAAGGGAGGCTGTTGCATTGGACAGGTTTGTCTGTTGGTTATAATTATTATTCGGCGTTAATAAATTTTGCTGTTCGTTCATTATTTTTTTACCTGTTTATCGAAGCTGTTATCTAAAAACTGAGCTACTTGCCGCTGAAATAAAGAAGGCAATTATAACAATGTATACGATTATACCCAAAACCTGTAACGCAATACCAATAATAGCACAGATACGGCCGGCCTTAATATTATTATACGATGCCAGTGAATACAATTCGGGGTTGGCCTTGTATAAAGCCATGTCTTTATTGGAGATAACCAATGCGATGATACCGCAAATAAAGCATACTACGATGGAGAGGATTCCGAGTACAAGTGTTGCTGTAGCATTTGGCAACGCAGCGGCGTTTGAATAGTCCCTGTTTGGATCTGTCATGTTAGGTTTGTTTTGGTAACTAATTTGTAAATATAACTTACTAAGATAATACCCGTGCATAAAATGTACATGTATTTCAAAATATTTGCGCCGTTCCTTATTTTTAAAATTACATGCAAAACCAGGAAAGCAAATAGTAAGATGATAGGTATTAAAGCAGGGTACAAAAAAAAGCTACCAGATATATCGCCTTTTAACAATAAAACAAAACTACGTTGTACACCACAGCCCGGGCAATCAATATGTGTTAACGATCTGAAAATGCAGGGAATCTGGTGGGTTTCAAGCCACGAAGTAATATTTAAAAGATAGAAGTCCATTGTGCAGTTAATCAGTTAATTGGTTAATCCGTTAATCCGTGGGGATCGCTATTATTCAATCTTTCTTATTGTGTTTGGGTGAGGCTGCAATAAATTTTATATAGCCATTCAGGATTAACCAATTAACGGATTAACGGATTAACATTAATACGCCCTTTCATACAAAACCCGTTGCACGCTTGCACTACCGGTTAAAACAC
>JANOUJ010000052.1:0-1662 GCA_031416815.1 Chitinophagaceae bacterium | reverse complement strand
TGAATTATATTTGTCGGTATAAACTATTATGCAAATGAGAAAATTTACATTAATCTTGGCAGCCATATTTGTATTTGTACTAGATGCATCTGCCCAGAATCGTACAGTAAGTGGTAAAGTTACTGACGAAAAAGGCGCTCCCTTAGAAGGAGTTTCTATTACATCACCCAACGGTAAACTGGGTACGCAAACGGAAAAAGATGGTATGTACAGCATCACCATTCCGGCTGCCATCCGAAACCTTACTTTTACCTACGTAAATTTTGTGGCCCAAACAAAATCAATTGGAAGCACTACCGTGATAAATGTTATTTTAAGGTCTGTTGATTCCAGGCTGGAAGAAATTGTAGTTGTTGGTTACGGTACGCAGAAACGTAAGGAAGTTACGGGCAGTCTTACCAATATTAAAGGGACAGTTATTGCGGAGAAACCAGTTCAAAGTTTTGAACAGGCCCTGGCAGGCCGCTCTGCAGGTGTACAGATTACTGTACCAAGCGGTGTTTTGAATGCGCCACCTGTGTTTCGTATTCGTGGTACAAATTCTATTTCCCTAGGTTCATCTCCTTTAATTGTAGTAGACGGTACACCTGTAACAACAGGTGACCTGGCAGGATCAAATGCGGCCGGTAACGCTTTGGCCAGTATTAATCCCGCCGATATTGAAAGCATGGATATTGCTAAAGATGCAGCAGCTACTGCTATTTATGGAAGCCGTGCTTCTAATGGGGTAGTATTTATTACAACCAAAAAAGGACGGGCAGGTAAAACAAAGATCAACTATAATGCATCAATGGGCTTTACCAGTGTTTATGGTGTACCTAAAGTTTTAAATGCACAGGAATACAATACTTATAAAAATTATGTTGCATCAACTTCCCTTGGTGTTAATACCACAAATCCTGTAACTCCTCTCCCATATATAAGATTCAATCTTACACCTGGGCCTGACGGGAACCCTATCAATACAAATTGGGCAGACGTAATTTACCGTCAGGGTTTTAATCAGGATCATAACCTGAATGTATCAGGTGGCAGCGAAAATACAACCTATTATTTTTCGGCCGGGTATACCAACCAGGAAGGAATTTTAAGGGCAAATGATTTTACTCGCAAAAACATTCTGATGAATGTGGATTCAAGAGTAAGCAAATATCTGAGCATTGGAGGTAAAATTTCATATTCAAATGAACAAAACCGGGTTTCTTCTGCAACAGGCTCATTAGGCGATGCATTTGCTACCGGTGGTTTTGGCCGCCTTGCTCTTGTAAATGCACCTACTATCAGTCCTTACAATAATGACGGGTCTTATAATTTAAGTACACAAGGGAATTTTATCGGACAGCAGGGTAATGCCCTCAGTACCGGCCAGGTGGGCTTTAGTAACCCTGTTTACTTATTCGATAAGAATCGTTCAAATAGTGAAACCAACCACATTCAATCAAATCTGAATGTACAAATAAAGCCTTTTAGCTGGCTTACCTTCAAATCGCTCTACGCTATAGATTATATATTGGTGGATAATGACATTTTTCGTGATGCCCTCCATGGTGATGGTGTTACAAACAGCGGAGATGCATTTGCAACATTAAGCAAATTTAAAAGATGGACATTCAGCAATACACTGCAGATTGATAAAACTTTTAAAGATAAACACAGTTTTAG
>JANOUJ010000051.1:0-5445 GCA_031416815.1 Chitinophagaceae bacterium | reverse complement strand
TGGCAAAGTAAACAATACCATTCTTATCCTGTTTAATATCCCAGTTCTGCAGGCCGGCTTTATAGGTTTGCTTTGAATAATTAATAATATCAGGGAAGCCAATTGTATTTTGACAAATTACCTGTAGCGGAAAGCAAATTAGTAAAAGTAGATGTTTCATTTTTTATAGCAGAACTGAAAGTGTAATTATACAAAAAATTAATGACGTAGTAATGATGTAGCCTAAATAGCGTAAAAATCTGCATTTTTAAACTACTGATGTAGTAATGAAGTGGTACCTTATTTTAAAATTGAAGTGGTGTGATCTACATTTACAATTCGAATTCTGACCATTTTTGATTCACTAAAACGAGCGCTATATGAAATTAAAGACTTCAATTCTATGCCTAACTATTTTTCTGGGCATAATATCTCAACATGCTTTTGCACAAAACATTACCACTTCCGGAATAGTAAAAAACAATGCTACCGGCGATGCCGTTGTGGGTGCAAGTGTTAACCTGCAAGGGACAACAACTACCACTTCAACCGACGCAACAGGAAAGTTTACCATTTCGGTACCCAAAGGAGGCAAATTAACCATTAGTTCTGTCGGATATTCCCCGGCTACTATTCAGGTAAATAAAGCGGGCCCGGTTACCATTTTATTAGAAGAATCATCTAAAAACCTGGATGAAGTGGTAGTGGTTGGTTATGGTTCTCAAAAAGTAAACAAGGTTTCGGGTGCAATTACTGGGGTTAAGGCAGAAGCAATTTCAAAATTAAAACCGGTACGGGTTGAAGATGCAATACAGGGAGCATCCGGTGTAAATGTTATTCAAAGCGGTTCGCCCGGAGCCTCACCATTAATACTTATAAGAGGTATCCCTTCTTATAGAAATAATGGGCCATTGATAGTTGTTGATGGTGTACCTCAAACGCAGGCCGATTTAAATTCAATTAACCCGGGAGATATTGAAAGTATTAACGTATTAAAAGATGCTGCTACGGCTGCCATATATGGTGTAAGTGGTGGTAATGGTGTAATAATAGTAACTACAAAAGCCGGACGTAAAAATCAAAAAACAGAATTTAATGTTGTAAGTACATACGGTATACAGGAAGTTGCCAATACGGTACCTGTATTAAATGCATCTGAATATGCTGCAATTATAAACGAAGGCAGCACCACTTCGGGTGGCAATATTATTTTTCCGGATCTTTCTGTAATTGGTAAAGGGACTGATTGGCAGAAGGAGATTTTTAAGCAGGCACCCATTCAATCGCACAATATAACTGCAAGAGGCGGATCTGAAAAAGTAACCTACTTTTTATCGGGTGCTTATTTAAGCCAGGGTGGTATTGTTGGCGGTATTGATAAATCGAAGTTTAACCGTATCAACTTCACATCCAATGTGGCTTTTGATCTTACTTCTAAACTGAAGTTTATTAAACGCCAATTATGTAAACCTTAGCTCAAAAGGCATCCAGGAAAATTCTTTCAACAGCATTATAGGCAGCGCTTTAAATTATGATCCTACTGTACCGGTTAACAATACCGTACCCAACACAGTTGGCCAATATGGTTTTAGTAACCTGCTTTTATCTGAAATTTTTAACCCCCTTACAAAGCTGGAAAATACCTACAACAAAAATGTAGGTAACAAACTTTACGGAAAATTTGAATTGCAGTATGAATTGATAAAAAATCTGAAAATCAGCACACGCTTTGGATACACCAAATATGATGGTAATGCCAAAACATTTACACCGCTTGTATTTTTCGGGTTAAATAATGTAGACAATTCAATGAACGGTGATGGCACAACAGTTGCCGGCAAACACAACAGTGTGGCACAGGAAAAAGCAAACTACAATCAATTTACCTATGAGTTGTTTGGCAATTATAATTTTAAAGTATTAACCAATCATAACTTTGAAACGACTGCTGGTTTTTCCATGGCAAAATCAAGCGGCAATACCGCCGGTACAAGCAGGCAGGATGTACCTTTCAACAGTTGGGCATTTGCTGATTATACTGCGGCAACCGGTACAAATTCTCCAACTAATTTGAATGCAGCTACAGGTTATTATTATCAATACGAAAAAAGAAATGCTTCTGTATTTGGCAGGATAAATTATGATTATAAAGAAAAATATCTTGTTTCCGTAACTGCACGCCGGGATGGTTCTACCTCGTTTGGTAAAAATAATAAGTGGGGCATTTTTCCATCGGGTTCTTTAGGCTGGGTGGCTAGCAAAGAGAATTTTTTCAAATCGAAATTTATTGATTTTCTTAAAATACGTGGCAGCTATGGTTCATTAGGAACAGATAATATTACGCCACAGGACAGAACCATCTTAACCGATTACCTGGCCTCTTTGTATGGTTCAGGTAACAGCATTGGTTATACTTATGGTAACAATTTCATTTCCGGCTCTACATTAGCTTCTTTGGGTAATGAAAATATTGGCTGGGAAAAACAACTGCAGATGAATATCGGATTTGATATGAATTTTTATAAAAACAAATTCAATATTGCTGCCGATTACTACCAGAAAAATACAAAAGGATTAATATACCAGGCCTCGGTTCCGGCAGTTTTATTGGGCGGGCTTCAGGCACCGTTTGCAAATATCGGTTCTACCAAATCAAGCGGTGTTGATATCACTTTAGGATATAACAGTAGAGTTGGTAAAGACCTCAAAGTTTCTACATCTGCAACTTTTACAACGGTTAAAAACCTGGTAACAGGTACCAACCAGGAAGGTACAGCAAGAAATGTTGGTGGTTCATATTTCAACGGACAATCACAAACAGTGAGTGTATTTGAAAAAGGTAAAACACCTTATTACTATTATGGTTATAAAACAGTTGGCTTATTTCAAACCGAAGCAGAAATTGCTGCCAGCCCGCTACAACCAGGGGCACAAGCCGGCGATATTAAATTTGCCGACCTGAATGGTGATGGTGTAATTAATTCAAAAGATCAAACACAAATCGGAAATCCATTTCCAAAGTTCACATTGGGCTGGAACCTGAACCTGGAGTATAAAAACTTTGATCTGTCAGTTTTAACGTATGCCTCTTCGGGAAATGATGTGTACAGGGCTTTAGAAAGAAATGCCAACTACACCAATAAATTCAGAAGTGTGCTGGACAGGTGGACCGGCCCCGGAACTACCAACGATGCACATAACCCAAGATATTCTTTTACCGATCCTAACAACAACGCAAGGGTATCTGACCGCTATGTAGAAGATGGTTCTTTTATAAAAGTGCGCAACATTGTTTTGGGATACAATTTTCAAATGACACCCATCAAAAGAATATTTAAAAGTGTAAGACTTTACGGGCAGATAAAAAATGCATTCACTTTCAGCAAATACACCGGTTTCGATCCCGAAATATCAGCAGGGCTTTCAGATGTTGGTGTTGACCGTGGCGCATATCCACAGGCAAGAACATATTCTGTAGGACTTGATATCAAATTTTAATTCATTAATAAATAATAGTAAAATGAAAAAATTACAAATAAGAATAACAGGCTTGCTGCTTACAGTAACTATGCTTACTGCCTGTAACAAATGGGTTGATTATGATCCCAAAGATGATTTTAAAATTACTGACCTGGAATATTTTAAAAGCGAAGCTGATTACCGTTCAATAGCAGTGGGTACTTATGCGCCGCTGCAATGGCTAAACCAGATAGTGCCGGTAGGGGATATCATTTCTGATAATTCGGTAACGGGTGGCGAAAGTGCATCAGATGTTCTCTCTTTACAGCAGATAAATAATTTTACACACACAGCTGTTAACGGCACTACAGCCGATCTCTGGCAATCATGCTACGAAGGCATTAACCGAGCTAATTACATGCACCAGTATAAAGATAAAAACCCTGCAGGTGTAAATATTTCATTCCCCGGTAAAGATGCTTTATATGGCGAAGTATATTTTGTAAGGGCTTATTATTATTTCACATTGGTAAAAATGTACGGTGGCGTTCCTTTGTTTGTTGATAAGAGACTTACTTTATCTGACTTAGGAACAATTAAAAGGGCTAACGCAGCAGATGTGTACAAACAAATTGAAGCAGACCTTACCAGTGCCATTGCAGTTTTGCCGGTTGTGCAATCTGAAAAAGGCAGGGCAACCAAATATGCAGCTCAGGCTTTAATGGGTAAAGTTTTGCTGTATCAAAATAAATTTGGCCCTGCTGCAGCTATGCTTGAAAATGTAATTAATTCAAATGCACATTCTTTAGTAGTTGATTTCAATTCCATCTTTTTACCCAGTGGCGAAAATGGACCGGAAGCTGTTTTTGAAATACAATACTCCAATGGTTCGGCTACTTACGATTGGGGACATGTTACCCGTGGACAGGGAAATTATGCAGTTCAGCAATGTGGGGTACGTGGCCTTAACGGATCGGCAGCCATGCCTTACAGTCCGGGTTGGAGCACCAACTTACCTACACAGAATCTTGCAGCAGCTTATGCCGCAGGCGATAAAAGAAAAGGGGTAACTGTGTTGGATATTGAAGCATATAAAACTGCCAACCCCGGTTTTAATATTACTTACCAGGTAGCGCCCTATCAAAACACAGGTTTATACAATCAAAAATATTTACCACGCAAAGGCGAAACATCTGGCCAGGTAGAATTAAACTATTCAAACAATTTCCGCACCATCCGCTATGCAGATGTATTGCTGATGGCTGCCGAAGCATTCAATAAATCCGGCAATGATGTAAAGGCACAAGCCTATGTAAACCTGGTTCGCCGCCGTGCCTTTGGAAATAATGCAAATGATATTACTGCAACCGGAACAGCTTTGTACGATGCTATACTGAATGAAAGAAGATTAGAACTGGCGATGGAAGGCGAACGCTTTTTTGATTTGGTAAGAACCGGAAAAGCAACAGCAGTTTTGGGCCCGTTGGGATTTGTTACAGGTAAACATGAATTGTTTCCTATACCACAGGGCGAAGTTGATCTGGCGGGTTTAACCCAAAACCCCGGTTATTAATTCTTAAACTAACTAACTAAAATAACGATTATGAATGTATTAAAATATTTCTTCAGCGCCTGTTGCCTGCTACTGGTTTTGGGAAGCTGTAAAAAAACAGTAAACGATGATCTTTCGTTTGTTGACGCCGCAGCTGCACCAGCGAAACTTTCTGTAATGTTTGATATTACGCAGGATAACTCAGGCCTGGTAACTATTACACCAAATGGCGAAGGAGCAATTTATTATGATGTGTATTTTGGTGATGCTACTACAACTGCTGCCAATGTAACTGCCGGAAAAAATACAACCCATGTTTATGCCGAAGGGGTTTACAATGTAAAGATAGTAGGCCATGCGGTAAACGGTAAAACCACAGAATTTATTCAAAAGCTTACAGTGTCATTTCGTGCTCCGGAAAACCTGGTGGTTAATGTGGCTATTGATGGGGTAAA
>JANOUJ010000050.1:0-1759 GCA_031416815.1 Chitinophagaceae bacterium | reverse complement strand
CATCATCGGGTTTCAGGTAATACCATTCTGACGTAAATATAGAATGGTCCTCGAGGTTCAGTCGTTTAAACTGCTTGCCTGTTTCCGTCTCCCGGATGATGAGGATATTGTCTTTTTTACCCAGTACCGTCATATCGCCGCTGGCGCCCAGCACTTCCAGTACCGAAAGCCTTTCTTCAGGCATGGATATTACCTGCGGCTTCGACACTTCCCCAATAACCGTTACCCGGTGATTCAGGTAACGCACGGTTACAACGGGGTCTTTTAAGTATGGTTTAATATCTGTTTCAATCTTATTCTTCAGTTCTCTCCTGGTCATACCTTCTGCGTGTATATTACCCAGGCGGTGCAATTGTATATTGCCATTCATATCAACCAGGTAACCATTGGGTGAGCCTCCGGCCGCGGCGCCACTCAATGAAAGTGTTGCAGCATTATAAACCCTGTCTTCTTCAGGGTTTAAACTGCTGATATTGATGGAGAGTTGGTCGTTCTTCCGTATTACAGATTCTGTTAAACGGTTTACCGTTGTATTGATGGTGGTGTCGCGGGGCAGTGTTTTAAAATAATAGGCATTTTTGGGAGTGGTACAGGAGGTGAAAAACACACTGCCAACAAAGCAAATGATCAGCAGGTAAAAAAGTTTTTCATATATGTACCGGTCTTTAAAAGGAATTTTCAGGTTCATGGAATTTTTGGGGATTAGTAAATTGCTGAAACCTCTGCAAAAATATTAAAACTAAAGCAAATTAACAGAATATATAATTGTGAGTACAATTGCCCCAGCCTTCAGGGCAGGAAGATAAAATTGCACTCAACAAACCCGAACTTGAGTCCAATCCCAATTTGGCTAAAGCCAGAAGCGGATTTTCCCTCATCTCCTTCCCAGGCGAGTCTCTACTCATAGCCTTTTGCGGGTAGCAGGACTCGCCGTCTATCAGCAAGAAATCGCTAAATTTATATTATCCAGCTCTCCAAAATTCAATACCTCATATTTGCCCTGTTCTCCTGAAATATAAAAACCTGCAGAGCTATGTTCATATTCAAATGGATTCGCCGCCAACTCCCATTTACCCGTGCATGGATTCCCATGCATGTAGTTTAATTTCTGAACCGTAAACTTACTGTCAATACATTCCTTCCAGTCAAAACTATCTTCCCATACTTCATGTAACTTGCCTCGCTTTTTATCACTACCGTTTACACCATTTTCCAGTATCCGCAGTAAATCATACTGCTCATTTTCTTTCAACCTTTTTATTATTTCATAACCTATAAATCTCTTGCCATCTCCAATAATTTTATTGATCCTTTTGTTTGTTTTTCTAAAAGCTATTGTTGCATGTATATGGTTTGGCATAATTACATAGCCGGTTATAAAATGCCCCTTTGATTTGAGTACATCAAACCAATTATAAACCAGGTCGTAACTATTGGTAATAGCAATTAATTGCAGCCAGTTGTGGCAGGTGAATGTGATAAAGAAATGGCCGTGGTCAAATGGTATTTCTCTTTTAACAGGCATGTTACTAAGGTACAATTAAATACAGCTCCGTAGTACGGCGAGTCCAACAATTGGCTTAGAGTGATTAATAAACTTTAATCTTGATTGGGTGTGTTTTTTTCAAATTAAACATGCAGGATGTGGAGACTCGCCTGAAAAGAAATGTGATAAAGAAATGGCCGTGGTCAAATGGTATTTCTCTTTTAACAGGCATGTTACTAAGGTACAATTAAATACAGCTCCGTAGTACGGCGA
>JANOUJ010000049.1:0-8889 GCA_031416815.1 Chitinophagaceae bacterium | reverse complement strand
TTTGTAGATGTTGAACGTTTTAATGTAGACAACATTCATGCTGTAAAAAGCGACGAAGCATTTAAACTTATCGCAGTTGGAGCCTTGCGTCTGCAAAAGAATTATTCTTATATCATCAATGCAATGACATTGATAAAAGATAAAAATATCGAACTGGATATTTACGGCACCGGAAATTTGCAAGACGAACTCCAGCAACAGATCAATACTACGGGTGCAAAGGTCTTTTTAAAGGGTGAAGTAAAAAATATTGAAGCTGTTATCCGGCAGTATGATCTTTTTGTAATGTCATCAACCTACGAAGGGTTCTCTTTAGGGATATTAGAGGCTATGGCCATGCGAAAGCCTCTGCTGTTGAGCGATATTGCATCTTTTAGAGAACAGTGTGAAGACAATGCGTGGTATTTTTCTTTGTTAGATATTCACGATGCTGCAAACCAAATCGTTTGTTTAAGTACAACTGATAAAAATGTATTGTATGAAAAAGCTGAAGCCGGCCGTCAGCGTGTAATTAATAATTTTACGTTGCCACATCATATTTCCGGATTAAGGAATATATATGAGGATGCCTTAAGCAGCAGGGAATAACTGTACAGGTATTGTAACTTTGCGGATAAAATTAAAAAGATGTGTGGCATATCAGGGTTTATAGATTTTAATAAGAAAACCAATATTGAGATATTGGAAAAAATGAACCGCATCATGGCGCATCGTGGCCCCGATGGAGAAGGTTATGGTATCTATGAAACTGACAATGCTTCTATTGGCCTGGGCCACCGCAGGTTGAGTATTATTGATCTGACCGCAGGAGGTCACCAACCTAAAACATTTGGCAACCTGCACCTGACTTTCAATGGAGAGATTTATAATTACGCTGAAATAAAAAAAGAACTGGAAATTAAAGGCCACCAGTTCGATAGTCACAGCGATTCAGAAGTGATCCTTCATGCATACCACGAATGGGGCAGCGATGCTTTACAACGCTTTATAGGCATGTTTGCATTTGTTATTTATGATGAGGCCCGGCAAAAAGTATTTGCCTGCCGCGACAGGGCCGGTGTAAAACCATTTTTTTATTATTATAAAGATGGTTTATTTCTTTTCGGCTCCGAGCTGAAAGCATTGGTGCAGCATCCGGCTTTTGAAAAGCAGATCAACACAGATTCAGTTGGAGCTTTTTTACAATTTGGATACGTGCCTACACCGCATTGTATTTTCAACAACGCTTATAAATTAAAGCCCGGCTACTTTTTAAATTTTGACCTAACAACACAGCAGTTTGAAACCAAGCAATACTGGAATGTGTATGATGCGTATAATAAACCTATCCTGGATATCAGCCTGCCCGACGCTATTGAAGAAACGGAGAAAATACTCACCAGTGCCTTTCAATACCGCATGGTAAGCGATGTTCCTGTGGGTGTTTTTTTAAGTGGCGGTTACGACAGCAGTTGTGTTACAGCCATTCTGCAAAAAAACAATACAGAGAAAATAAAGACATTTACCATTGGTGTGCCCCATGCCGGCATGAACGAAGCTCCGTTTGCAAAAGAGATTGCCGCTCATTTGGGAACTGACCACACGGAATATTATTGCACTGAAAAAGAAGCGCTCGATATTGTTCCGCAACTTCCATTCTTTTATGATGAGCCTTTTGCTGACAGCAGCGCCATTCCAACAACATTGGTGAGCCGTATTGCACGTGAAAAAGTAACAGTAGCACTTTCGGCCGATGCAGGTGATGAGATTTTTGCGGGCTATAATCGATATGATTTTATGTCGAAGTATGGAGGCTCATTACAAAAAATACCGGGTGTTTTGCGTAAAAGCGCCGCTGCCATGATGGACCTGATTCCGGCAGACAAGATCCCCGTGCTGAATAAAAAATATCTTTTTCACAGCCGGTACGAAAAAGTTAAGTCACTGCTGAAAGAGCCATCAGCAAAAAATGTTTTAATGAGTATGACGCAGCAGATGAGTGTAAAAGATGTAGCAGAACTTTTTAAAAACAATATTGAGCAAATGCCTTCTTTTTTTGATAGTAAGGATTTGCAGCCCGAAAATTATTCTGTATTGTCTTACATGATGGCAGTGGATTACCAAACGTATCTGCTGGATGATATTCTGCAAAAAGTAGACAGGGCCGGCATGAGCGTAAGTCTTGAAGGCCGTGAACCATTTTTAGACCAGCGCATTATTGAATGGGCTGCACAGTTACCGCTTGAGTATAAGTATAACAAGGGCAATAAGAAATTTATACTTAAAGAAATTGTACATAAATATATACCGGCCAACATGATGGACAGGCCCAAAATGGGCTTTGGTATTCCTATTTCGGCGTGGCTGCAAGGCGAGTTGAAACCTTTTGTAGACAGGTATTTTGATGAACAATTCATTGAAAAGCAAAATATTTTCAACAACAACATAATACAGAAGATAAAAAATTCGTTTTACTACGGCAAGATAGAAAGGGCAGAAAAAGTGTGGTATATACTAATGTTCCAGATGTGGTACGATAAATGGATGAATAACAACTAAGCTGTTTATTATACAAATACTCCATTCCCTCCCAAAACTGCAAATTATTTTAGACTTATATTTACCTTGAATAAGATACTTAACCCCAATGACCGAATACGAAATAAAAGCAAAGAGCAAATTCTCATTTGGATTGGCAGAATTGATTCAGTACAGGGAACTTTTCTATTTTTTTACCTGGCGTGATGTAAAAGTTAAATACAAGCAGGCAGCCTTGGGTATTCTCTGGGCAATACTTCAGCCGTTGATCATGATGCTGATGTTTACACTTATCTTCAGTAAAGCCCTTGGTGTGAGCAGTGATGGAATCCCTTATCCTGTTTTTGCCATTAGCGGTTTGTTGATCTGGAACATTTTCAGCAATGGTTTGCTCAACAGTGCCAATAGCATGGTCAACAATGCAAACATCATCAAAAAAATTTATTTTCCCAGGTTGATCATACCCATGAGCGCCATACTTACCGCACTGGTCGATTTTTTATTCGCATTGATCATTTATGTTGCCATCCTTATTTATTATCATCAGGGAGTAGATTTTGTAAAGCTCATCATTTACCTGCCTTTAAGCCTCCTGATAACTGTTGTAACTACATTCGGACTTGGTACTTTTTTAGCAGCATTAAATATTAAGTATCGTGATTTTCAATACCTGCTTCCTTTTATGATTCAGTTCCTATTATTTGCCAACCCTGTGTTGTATTCAGCAAAGGCATTTACAAATCCGGTCATCAATACCATCATGAAAGCTAACCCGATCGCTTCTGCCATACAGCTTTGCCGCAGTGTGTTTACCGGCCAGGAAGTTGATTGGCAAAGCGTAGCCATTGGAAGCAGTGTTGCCCTGGTATTGTTTTTTATCGGCATCTATACATTCAGAAAAACAGAATCATATTTCGCCGACCTGGCATAATTATGAAATGAGCCAGAACGAAAGATATTATCAATTAAGAGTTTTAAAAGGCGAATTCCATGTGGCCAAAATGAATAATAAAAACACATGAAACCAATATTAGAAGTACAGCATATAACCAAAGAATTTAAAATTGGTGCAAAACAGGAGCGATACCTATCGCTGAGGGATGCATTGGCAAAGCCTTTTAAGAAAAAAGAAGAGGGTGCAAATACATTCCGTGCCTTAGATGATGTGAGCTTTGATGTGATGCCCGGTGAAAGCATTGGTATCATAGGTAGAAACGGGGCCGGTAAAAGTACATTACTGAAAATACTAAGCAGGATCACTCCGCCATCTTCCGGCAAAATAATTTGCCGTGGGCGTGTAGCCAGTTTGCTGGAAGTGGGAACCGGTTTTCATCCTGAGTTAAGCGGCCGTGAAAATATTTTTATGAACGGCAGTATTTTGGGCATGCGCAAATTTGAAATAATAAAACACTTTGATTCCATTGTTGATTTTAGTGGTGTTGAAAAATTTCTGGATACCCCTTTAAAACGCTACAGCAGTGGTATGCAATTACGTTTGGCTTTTGCTGTTGCGGCTTTCCTGGAACCGGAAATTTTAATAATTGACGAAGTGCTTGCTGTTGGTGATGCAGAGTTTCAGAAAAAATGCCTGGGGAAGATGGATGAAGTAAGCAAGAGTGGCAGAACGGTTTTGTTTGTGAGCCACGATCTGAGTGCCGTATCAACGCTCACAAAAAAATCAATTTTTCTTGATAAAGGGCAAGTAAAACAGTTTGATGCTACACCGGCTGTCATACAGGCCTATTCATCCAATTTTACGCAAACAAATATTCATTACCAGGATGCGATTAAGAATACACCATGCATTACAAAAGTAGAAGTGGTTACATCCGAAGGTGGTATATTGCAGGGTAATGAAAAGCCTTTAACTGTTAATTTTGAAATTCAACTGCCATATGATCTTTCGGGCATGGCGCTTTCTATGCAAATATTTAATCACCTGAACCAGGCTATTACCTACAACTGGTTTTTTGATGAAAAAGATAAGGAGCCGAGGAAAAATGGTGCACATAACATGACAATTAAATTCGAAAGAATAAAATTGTACCAGGGAAATTATTTTGTGAGGGTACACCTGGCTGAAACCGTGACGAAAACAAAGTTTCAACAATATGATTGTTGCCCTTTTGAAGTGGCCATGTTAGATAAAAAAGCTCCTGAATGGGGTTGGCAGAATAACGTTTGCCAGTATATTGAAGATGGAAAATGGAACAATTAATTAAAATGCTATGACACCTAAATCTTACGAGGATAATTTTTTCGCCTTTCATTCAGATGATTCTTTCAATTCTGCTAAGGAAGTGATTCCTGTTGTTTTACAATTTCTAAAACCGGTATCGGTTATTGATATTGGATGCGGAATTGGTAACTGGCTGTTTAACTGGAAAGAATTGGGTGTAATTGACCTGTTAGGCGTTGATGGCAGTTACGTAAAGAATCAAGACATGATCATCGATAAGGATAATTTTATATCTGCTGATCTTGAAAAGGAATTTAGCATTGACAGAAAATTTGACCTGGTCACATCCCTTGAGGTCGCCGAACATATTCAACCTGAAAGTGCTGAAAGCTTTGTTGCTTCCCTTTGTGCCCTGGGTGATGTTATACTTTTTTCTGCTGCCATTCCGGGACAGGATGGAACCTTGCATTATAACGAACAATATCCTGATTACTGGATAGAAAAATTTGCGAAACATCATTTTCAACCCTACGATTGTATCAGGGAAATCATCTGGAACAACGATAAGATTTCTCCGTGGTACAGGCAGAACATGTTGTTTTTTGTAAAAGATAATGCAAAAGATAAGTATCCGTTGATCACCACTAACCAGAAAAAAGTGCTTCCACTTGTTCATCCTGAAATATACAGATCAAGAGTGAGGGATGCGGCTTACAGCAAAAGAATACTAAAGAGTCCTTATACTGCTATGCGTCATTTTGCAAGTAATTTTTTTAACAAAAAAAAGTAACGAGAAAATGAGGATAGAAAACGGTTGCAGGTTTGAGGATTATAAAAAAAATACTAAGTCTGATTTCAACTACTTAGTTTATACTCCTCTAATACGTGATCTGGAATCTTCCATAAAACAATATGCCACAGGAAGGGTGATTGATATTGGCTGTGGTAATAAACCTTACGAAAAAATATTTCAGGAAATTGCGACTGAATATGTTGGCTGTGATATTATGCAGTCAAGCCTGCAAAAAGTAGACGTGTTATGCCCGGCAAATAATATTCCACTTCCTGATAATTCCTTTGACACCGCTTTCTCAACCCAAACCATTGAACATGTAGAAGACCACCAGGGATTGGTGAATGAAGCTTTTCGGTTGTTAATGCCCGGTTGCCATTTTATTGTATCCGGCCCCATGTACTGGCACCTGCATGAAGAGCCATACGATTTTTTACGGTTTACAAAATATGGGTTTAAATATGTTTTGGAAAAAGCAGGGTTTGAAATGGTGGAGATAAAATCCAATGGGGGTACCTGGTCTGTTACCGGTCAAACTATCATCCATTCATTTAGGTACAGCAAAAGCAAAAATTTCTTTATCAGGTTTTCAAGGCTCTTTTTTTTCAAGCTTCGCATATATTGGCTTGTAAATGCGTTTTTCTCCTGGCTCGATAAAAAAGATTACAACCCGGTTAATACAATGAACTATGTTGTTATTGGCAGAAAGCCGTAAACGTTTAAAACATGAATCCAAGAATATCCATCATCATTCCTTGTTACAATCACGGGCAATATGTTCGGGAAGCCATCAGCAGTGCAGAAAAATGTACAGATAAAATTCTGTATGAAATAATTATAGTGAATGACGGATCAACCGATGCATTTACCATTGAAGAGATGGATAGGCTTACCACAGAGGGTTATTATGTAATTAACCAGGTAAACCAGGGACTCGCCCGCACCCGCAACAATGGCATCAAAGCCGCAAAAGGAGACTACATTTTACCATTGGATAGCGATAACCGGATAAGGCCTGAATATATTTATGAGAGCATTAAAATTTTGGATGCCCAGCCTGAAATTGCCGTGGTGTATGGTGATGCACAATTTTTTGGTGATAAAGAAAAGCGACATGTGGTAGGCGAATTTAACCTTCAGAACATGATGGTGGAGAACCAGATAGATGCCTGTGCGGTTTATCGTAAATCAGTTTGGGAGGCTGTTGGTGGTTATGATGAAAAAATGATTATGGGTTTGGAGGATTGGGATTTGTGGATGAACATGTCATTTAAAAATTACAAATTCCATTATGTGCCGGAGATATTATTCGATTACCGGGTGTTGGGCAATTCTATGTTACGCTCCCTCAGCTTAAGTAACAAAAAGAAATTTTTCAGATACATGAATGAAAAATATAAAGGTTATATGAACATGGATCATATGAACCAGGAACTGATGAAATTGTGCAGGCGAAATAAAAAAGTAGCTTTAAAATTGGTGGCGGTTTTGTATTTTCCAAAGCTTGTTGATTTTTTGGTTAAAAGAAACATCATTAAAGACCCGGATATTTTTTAAGCCAAAACAATGAAAGTTACTATCTGTGCTTTTGATGCTCCTAATAATTTAGACGGTCCCACCACCTGGATCAAGCGCCTGTTGCCTTATTTCAGAGAAAAAAATATTGAATCCCGAATCATTTTTCTTGCAGCAAACGATAAAGAACTTCCTGCTTATAGATATTTTGTAGAGGAAGGATTTAAATGTAAACTTATCTATTGGGAATTATTCAACGATGAAAAAATTCTTGCAATACTCAATGATGTTAAAGAATTCCCGCCGGATGTTTTCATCACCAATTATTTTGCCATTCCCTTGGAAGCTGGCAAATGGATAAAGAAAGCCGGCATACCAACTGTAATGGTTTTGCACAACGATAATAAGTATCATTACGACCTGGTTAAAAAATATGCCTCAAACAATGATGAAAGCGATGTGTCCTCTGTAGTCTGTGTATCCAATTTAATTCAGCAAATAAGCCAGCAAACAGCGCCACAGCATAAATCAATTAAATACATCCCCATTGGTGCTCCGGTAACTTCAGAAGTGGCTGAACCTTCAGCCGATGGCGAACTTAAAGTAGTTTATGCCGGGCGCATTGACGAAAAGCAAAAACGAATCTCTGATGTTGCTCATGCTTTTTGTTTGGCAGCGGCAGCAGTACCCGGCACCAGCTACACTATTTATGGTGATGGACCTGCCGTGCCAGCTGTGCAGGAAATTTTAAGCACGGCGGGAAAAGACCTGCCTGTTCAGTTTAAAGGCAAATTAAAATCAACCGAAGTGCAGGCTCATCTATTGCAAAACCAGGTTTTTGTTTTGCTTTCAGAATTTGAAGGCTTGCCTATTACTTTAATGGAAGCAATGAGCTGCGGACTGATATCTGTTTGTACAAACATGCGTAGCGGCATATCTGATCTTATAACCAATAACGTAGAGGGTATTTTAATTGATGATAGAAAAGATGAGTTTGTCGCAGCCATAAAAAAGCTGAAAGAAAATCCAGCTTTGTGGAAAGAAATGTCGCAGGCAGCAAGGCAAAAAATTATAAAGTCTTATTCTATAGAGACATGTAGTAATCAAATGATAGATTTATTGAAGCAACTTTCCGCTGATGCAGGCAAGAAATCAGAATTAATACAGCCTTCTTTAATAGAATTAAAAAAGATAAGGCTTGATTCAGCATTTAAAGGGCAAGATAATCCTCGGCCAGCGGAAATATTAGTTCCGTTTTACAAAATAAAATATATGCTGGGTCGTTTAAAACGAAATTTATTTAAACCTAAAAAATTGAGATACTAAAAACAACAAGAAAGCTGTCAGTCTGAACTTGTCGAAGACGGGTTGATACCAGTATCTCAATATAAATAACAAAAATGCGATCATTAGCGCCCATAGTTTTTTTTGCATACAACCGGCCGGAGCATACTCGGCTTGTGCTGGAGTCGTTGCGTAATAACCGCCTGGCCGATGAATCAAAACTCTTTATCTACATTGACGGACCAAAGCCTGGCGCAAGTGAAGAAACATTAACAGCCATTGCAGAGGTAAAAAAAGTGGTGCGTGAAAAACAATGGTGTAAAGAAGTGAACATTGTTGAAGCAACTGAAAACAAAGGATTGATAAAATCGAATGTTGAAGGCGTATCAAGAATGATAAATGAATTTGGTAGAGTGATAGCCATGGAAGATGATGGCTTGCTTTCCCCGGGATTTTTGACTTACATGAACGATGCGCTTGATTTTTATGAGAACAATCCTAAAGTGATGCATATTGCTGCATATCGCCGGCCGGAGTTTGATGCTGTTGAAGTAAAAGAATCAACTTATTTCTTTTACCATACCACCACCTGGGGCTGGGC
>JANOUJ010000048.1:0-12910 GCA_031416815.1 Chitinophagaceae bacterium | reverse complement strand
ATCCAAGATTGCGGTTAAAACAACTTTCAATCAGCGTAACAAACAAGCCGCCTTCACTCACATCATGTGCGGAATTCACTAGTTTTTTATGTATCATTTTACTTACTTCGTGTTGCACTTCAAATTCTTCATTTAAATCAAAATACGGACAAGGTGAAAATTCAACGCCATGAATTTTATGTAAATACTCTGATGAATTGATATCATTGCGTTGGGTGCCTACCAAATAAATTTCATCTTCCTCTTGCTTAAAATCCATTGTCATTTTATCAGCTACATTATCCAGTACGCCCACCATACCAATGGTTGGCGTAGGATATACCGCCCCATCTGGTCCCTGGTTATAAAAACTTACATTCCCGCCTGTAACCGGTGTATCAAACTTTACACAGGCTTCACCCATTCCTTTAATGGCGTGAACAAATTGATAATACACTTCCGGATCAAACGGATTTCCAAAATTTAAACAGTTGGTAACGCCCAACGGTTGGCCGCCGCTGCAAACAATATTGCGTGCGGCTTCTGCAACCGCTATCATGGCCCCTTTGTATGGATCGGCAAAAACATAGCGGCTGTTGCAATCTGTTGTTAAGGCTAATGCTTTGTTGGTTGGTTTGGCTAAAACAATGGCTGCATCGCTAGGCGCATTGGTACTGGTATTGCCCGTGCCTACCATGCTGTCGTACTGCACGTATATCCATTTTTTGCTGGCAATATTTGGTATCTGTATAATTTGCTCTGCAACGGATTTCAGATCTGTTGGTACAGCAATCGTTGATGCGTTAAATGCTTTTATTTTTTCAAAATATTTTGGTTCGCTGTAGGGCCTGTCATTTTGTGGAGCACCACCACCGAGCACAAGTTCATGTGCCGGTAATTCTGCTTCCAATATTCCTTTCACATAAAACCTAAGCATACCATCATCCGTCACTTCACCAATTTCGCTGCAGGGCAGATCCCATTTTTCAAAAACAGCTTTTACCAAATGTTCTTTTCCTTTTTCTGCAACCAACAACATACGTTCCTGGCTTTCGCTCAACAGCAATTCCCAGGGCTTCATATCTTTTTGCCTGGTTGGTACTTTATCAAGATCAATCCGCATTCCGGCTTCTCCTTTCGCACTCATTTCAGATGTGGAGCAAATGATACCGGCGGCACCCATATCCTGCATACCCACTACAGCACCGGTTTGTATCACTTCTAAACAAGCTTCTAATAATTTCTTTTCCTGGAAGGGATCACCAACCTGCACGGCCGGCAGATCTTCTGCACTGTCAGCCGTAATATCAGCCGATGCAAAACTTGCTCCGCCAATTCCATCCTTACCGGTTGCACTGCCTACAAAAAAAACAGGATTGCCTTTTACATTGCCTGAAGTAGCAGAAACGGTTCCTCCATTCTTTAAAATACCAACACTCATGGCATTCACCAACGGATTGGTATGATAACACTCTTCAAAATAAACCTCGCCACCAACGGTTGGTACGCCAAAGCAATTGCCGTAATGGCCAATACCATGTACCACACCAGCTAACAAATGTTGTGTTTTTGCTTCGGTTAATTTTCCAAATCGTAAAGAGTTTAAAGAAGCTATGGGCCTGGCACCCATGGTAAAAATATCACGGTTAATACCACCCACACCGGTAGCCGCTCCCTGGAAGGGTTCAATAGCCGAAGGATGATTGTGCGATTCAATTTTAAAAACAACACCATATCCATCGCCAATATCCATCAGGCCCGCATTTTCTTCACCAGCTTTCACCAGCATTTTTTTCCCATCACGAGGCAATGTTTTTAACCACTTAATTGAATTCTTATAACTGCAATGTTCACTCCACATAGCGCTGAAGGAACATAGTTCATTAAAATTAGGTGTGCGACCAAGTTTTTGTTTTATCAGTTCAAATTCTTCTGCTGTTAGTCTTAATTGCTCGGCGGTTTTAACTGTTATTTCCATAAATGTTGATGAAAGGGTGTTGAAACGCAAAGGTAACAGCTCACAGTCTTTTATCCTGATGGGTTTAAGCAAATATTTTAACTATCTTCCCACACCAAAAATTTGTACAGTTGTCTTACTTTTTATTTGCGGTTTACGTGGTTATTTTATCGTCATTGGTATTGCGTGTACCATTCATTAAAAATTGTGGTGTCAGTAGTGGTGTTTTGCTAAGCCTTTTTTTGATCAAGATACTTGCAGGTGTTACAATTGGCTGGATCTCGATCCATATTTATGGGCCCGGAAATGATTACTGGGACGTAAATGATTTTGCCGGGGAAGAATACCAGTTGCTGCATACAAATCCCGGCAAATACTTCATCAATATTTTTACATCCGATTACCAGGGCGGCTATGCCGGTATGTTCAGTTCAGGCGATTCGTATTGGAACGACCTGAAAGGAAACATTGTTATCAAATTGGTTTCCATCTTTAATATCTTCAGCCGCGGCGATTATTATATCAACAGCCTGTTCTTCAATTTTATTATCTTTTTCGGGCATGTTATTTTATTCAGGTTGTTCATACAGCTTTTTCCCGACGGAAAAACTTGGGTAATTATTGGATGTTTCTTGTTGCCTTCAACCCTTTACTTCTCATCTGGTATTCATAAAGACGGTTTGGTGCTTTTGTTGGTGGCTGTGTTGATCTATAGTGTGTACCAATCTTTATATAAAAACAGCATTACTTTAAAACGCCTATCGCTTATGCTGGCGAGCTTGATCTCACTTTTTTTGGTGCGTAATTTTGTTTTACTGGCTTTGTTGCCAGCTTTGTTTGCATGGATATTAGCCGCTAAGACTAAATTTAATCCGGCTATTATTTTTTCTTCGGTTTACCTATTAAGCGGCTTGTTATTTTTTAATATTAGTTCTGTTAGTTCCAAAATAAACCCGCCGGCTATCATTGCACAAAAACAAGCAGCTTATAAAAGCCTCCCTGTTGCCGCAACGCAAATTGAACTCACAACTTTGCAGCCGACTTTTAAAAGCTTTGCAGCAAATGCACCCCAGGCAATAAGCCATGTTTTTTTACTCCCATATCCCGGCCAGCAGCCGGTAAAATCACTTTTGCCTTTTAGCTATGAATTGGTTTTTTACCTTCTTTTATGTGTACTGCTGTTTTTTTTCAGAAGAAAAGATGCTGATCCGGTTAACCGGCCGATCCTGTGTTTTATCCTGTTCTTTACGTTCACTATATTCTTATTCATTGGATATATGGTACCCAATATTGGATCATTAATAAGATACCGGAGCCTGTTTTTTCCGTTTATCATTACCCCCATTCTATGCAGTTTGAAATGGGATAAATTCGAAATGTTTCCTTAAGTTATAAAATAATTGCATGTTAGATATTTTTCCACATTTTCTTTTTTTTTAAGGGATAACTCGAAAATTTGTTGATTTATAAACTTATTTAATGTTTTTTTGTGCCTTAAACTCAAAAAAAAATGGAATCTTTAAGATTTAAAGCATTAGAGAACTTAAGTAAGGGCCTTCCCGCATGTAAAGTTGAGGGGTCTAAAAAAATTGCCTCCATCTTCAACGAAAATGTATTTACGATGCAGGTTGCCCGTAAATATCTAAGTGATGAAGCATACAAAAGTTTAGTTGCTTCCATTAAAGGTGGAAAAAAAATTGACCGCAATATGGGTTCCCAAATTGCAAATGGCGTCAGGGCCTGGGCCGAGGAAAAGGGCGTTACGCATTTTACACACTGGTTTCAACCACTAACCGGTTTATCTGCCGAAAAACACGATTCTTTTTTTACTTTAAAATCTGACGGTACACCAATCGAAGAATTTGAGGGTGCTGCTTTAATTCAACAGGAACCGGATGCATCTTCTTTCCCGAGCGGCGGTTTAAGGGCTACTTTTGAGGCAAGAGGTTATACAGCCTGGGATCCATCTTCTCCGGCCTTTATCATGGAAATTGGCCAGGGAAAAACTCTATGCATACCAACCATATTCGTTTCTTACACCGGCGAATCGCTTGATACAAAAACACCATTGCTGAAAGCATTGGTTGCTTTAGATAAAGCGGCGGTTGATGTTTGCCAGTATTTTGATAAGAACGTTACCAAGGTCACAGCCACACTGGGTTGGGAACAGGAATATTTTGTAATTGATGCCGGTTTGGCAAACACACGTCCCGATTTGGTTTTAACCGGCCGTACGGTTTACGGACATGCGCCTGCAAAAGGCCAGCAATTGGATGATCATTATTTTGGTGCCATACCGGAAAGGGTTTATGCTTACATGCGTGACTTTGAACAGGAGAGTTATAAACTGGGCATTCCAATCCGCACACGACACAATGAAGTGGCACCTGCACAGTTTGAATGTGCACCCATATTTGAAGAAACAAACCTGGCGGTTGACCACAACACCTTGCTGATGGATATTATGGAACGTGTTGCCAAGCGCCATGGCCTCAAATGTCTGTTGCACGAAAAACCATTTGCCGGTATTAACGGAAGTGGTAAGCACAATAACTGGAGTATGGCAACTGATACCGGTGTTAATTTATTGGCGCCGGGTAAAACGCCTAAAACAAATTTGATGTTCCTGGCGTTCTTTGTTAACTCTATAAAAGCCGTACATGATTATGCTGACCTGTTAAGAGCATCTATTGCCAGCGCAGGCAACGATCATCGCCTGGGCGCCAATGAAGCGCCACCAGCCATCATCTCCATCTTTATTGGTAAATACCTTACTGAAGTGTTGAACCAGGTTGAGAGCAGGGTTTCAGATAAATTTGACGAGCAGGATGAAGCTATGTTGAAGCTGGACATTCACAAGAGCATTCCGGAACTGATGCTGGACAATACCGACCGTAACCGGACTTCACCATTTGCTTTTACTGGTAATAAATTCGAGTTTCGTGCGGTAGGTTCATCTGCCAATTGTGCCAATGCAATGACAGCTTTGAATACGATCATGGCGGACACATTGAAAAGCTTTAAAAAAGATGTTGATACCCTGATTGAAAAAGGAGAGAAGAAAGAAGTCGCCATCATGCAGATCATCCAAAAATATATTGTTGAAAGTAAATCTGTTTTGTTTGAAGGAGATGGTTACAGCGAAGAGTGGGCAACAGAAGCCACCAAACGTGGGTTGGCCAATGTAAAAACAACACCGCTTGCGCTTGACGCATACATTACTAAAAAATCAAAGCATCTTTTCGAGAGTAACGAAATTTACAATCATGCTGAGTTGGAAGCCCGCCATGAGATCATGCTGGAAGCCTACATTAAAAAAGTGCAGATCGAGGCAAGGGTGATGGGTGACCTGGCTACAACATTCATTTTACCATCGGCCATTAAGTACCAGAATGTATTGATAAAAAACATTGTTGGTTTAAAAGAAGCCGGGCTTGCTGACAAAGCATATGCCAATCAAAAGCAGGTGCTTGAAACCATCAGCAACCACATCAACATTGTTAGTGACAATGTAGAAAAGATGATTGAAGCAAGAAAAAAAGCCAACGAACTAAAAGATACCCGTGAGATGGCCATTGCCTATTGCGACAATGTAAAAGGTAAATATTTTGATGTCATACGCTACAATGTAGATAAGTTGGAACTGTTGGTTGATGATGCTTTCTGGCTGTTACCAAAATACAGGGAATTGCTTTTCTTAAGGTAAACTAAGCTTACAAGTTTGAAATAAACCGGTTCCCATAAAGTGGCCGGTTTTTTTATGATTATTTTAGCCCTGGTTTTAAACTTCTGCGGAAATAAACCATCTATCTTTCAGAAAATTGAAACACATGAAAATAACCTTTGTAGCCTTCTTCTTTTCCCTTTCCACATTAACCGTTTCGGCACAAATTGAGCGGAAACCTGTTGTGGTGAAAACAGATTCTACCCAGGCTTCTGTTTCTGACGATAAAGTTGACAAACAAGGCCGTAAGGAACGCATTAAAGAACTCGATCTTACCAAAGAGCAAAAAGGTAAAATGAAAGAGATCGTGCAGTCCGGCAAAACCGCCAAAGAAGCGATTGAAAATAATACACAACTATCAGAGGATGATAAGAAAAAACAATTGCGTGAACTGCAGAAAGCACAGGCACAAAAAGTACAAGCCTTATTAACGCCGGAACAACGGGAGAAATTCAAAGCATCCAAACCAAACAAACCATAAAGATTTTATTCGCAGGAAGAGCATCAGTCACTTTTCCGGCAGTAAGGTTGAGCAAAAGGAGAAGGCTGTTTCATTAAATTGAAACAGCCTCTTATATTATCCCGAATTATTTAATATTTTAAAGTGGATTTTGAACAATAGCAGGATTTGAATTTATTTCATCCTGCGGAAAAAGGAATTCCCAAAGCTTATCTCCAGCCGGAACTGTAGTAATTAGGGTAAGTGCTACCAGATGATTAGGAATACCTGCCCTGCTCATTGGTTGATTGGTACGTTTCAGATCGGTAAACCTGAAACCTTCTCCCCAAAATTCTACCCTCCTGTTCCACATAATTTCGTCAATCAAAGCTGCGCCGGTATTGGTTGACAAAACATAAGCCGGATTTCTGTTTTTAACAATAGTAAACAAAGCCGCCTGCGCAGCAGCATCTTGCCCACCTTGTCTTGTACGTGCCTCCGCTTCAATCAAATACATTTCGGCTGAACGCATGTAAGGCACATCACCATTACTTATTGAGCTGCTTTGAGCAAGGAATTTTTTATTTTGGTAAGGTACTCTTGCGCCTCCCGGAGGAACAGGGACAGTGGCGCCTGTTAAGTCCCAGCATTTTTTTCGGTTATCAGTTGCAGGAATTGAATTAAACAGGTTTGCGTTGATAGCCCTTGGTTGAGTACGTAATACTGTAGAATTAAAGTTGCAGGAGATATAGGCAAAATAAGAAAAGAAAAAAGTATTGTGATCATCAATCTGGCGGCTTCCCCAAATCCATTCCTGATTAGCAACACTATTAAAACCTGTCAGGTATTCAGCATTGGTCATTAAATTAAAGCCCGATCTTGCAGCAATAGCGTTGGTTGCCGCCGCTGGCCAATTCTGTTGTGTTAAAGCAACACGGGCTTTAATACCTTGTACCACGTTAACATTAAAGTTAGATTTGGCAGCAGTACCACCACGTGTATAACCTGCAAGCAGGGTTTCCGCATCGTTCAGATCTTTGTTGATCTGAGTATATACTTCTTCTACTGTTGCTCTGGGCTGTCCTGCCAATGTGTTGGTCAGCATTAACGGAACACCCAGTTGTGTGTTGGGGGACCCAGCAACATAACGCATACCATAAAATTGAACCAGTTGAAAATGGGCCCATGCCCTATAGGCCAATGCCTGCCCTTTTATCATTTTTTTATCTGCATCCCGACCAGGCACACCATCAATACCATTGATCAGAACATTGGCATTGGAAATTAAACGATAGTAAAAGCGATAAACAAATCGCATATCACCGGAATTTACATTCCTGTGGCTTACCCATTGATACCAGGTAATATGCCCGGTACTTCCATTTGCCAGGGGAAAAACAATATCCTCTCCCATATAATCCCTGAACAGATTAACGGATCCTTCACCCGCCTGTCCCTGGGCATCGTATTGGGTGTACATAACACGGTGAATGCCGTTCAAGGCTGCAATTGCATTTTGAGTGCTTGCAAGGGCATCCGTCGCAGACACTGAAGTTGTAGGGAAAGTATCTAAATAATTTTTCTTGCAGGAAGATAAGACCAGAGATACTAACACAACGGTTGATAAAATATATTTTTTCATTGCTATAATTTTAAAGGTTTAATGTTACCCCTACTGTAAGAATTTTTGCAGGAGGATATGCATTTGATGTTACGCCTGAAAACGCTTGTTGATTATTTAAACCGGTTCTTTTAGAGAAAAATGCCAGGTTTTCAGCACTCAGGAATATTTGAGCATTGTTTATTTTCGCCCTGGATACAAGGTGCTTTGGTAAATCGTAAGACAGATTAATTGAGCGGATATTAAAATACGAAGCATCAATTAACCATCTGGATGAAGCGCCATTAAAATCTACTGTACGTCCTGCATCCATTCTTGGGATACTACTGATATCACCGGGATTTTGCCACCTGCCTAATATTTCTTTAGACAAAGCTCCTCCATAAGTACCTGAAGACATCAAACCAGCCCAATTCTGATCATAAGTTTTACCTCCCTTCTGGAATGTAAATAATGCGCTTATTGTAATGCTTTTATAAGTGATCGATTCAGTAAAACTTCCATAAAGATCCGGGATGGCTGAACCCTGGTATTGAAACTTACCATTTGCAATGGCCGTTGTAACAGTATCTACACCTCCCGATTTATTATTAATTAACCTCCGGTTTGTACTTGGTGCTGTATTTTGAGCCAAGTACAATGCTGCTCCATCGGTTGGGTCAACACCATAATAAGTGCGTAACCAGTATTCAAATATTGAAGCACCTACTTGGTATTGTTTGGTACCCGTAACAAATGAGGGTACTGATTCAGGCATTTTGGTGATCTTATTTTTAACTGTTGATAAATTAACATTCATATTCCAGATAATACCTTTCCATCGTATCACATCTGCACTCAATTGTAATTCAAAACCTTTATTATACATGGTTGCCGTATTTTTATTATTTGTTAAAGCCCCACTGGATAATGGTTGGGGTACTGCAAACAACAGATCTTTTGAACGCCTGTCGAAATAATCAACAGATCCGCTGATTCTGTTTTTAAACAGGCTAAAATCAAGACCTACATCAAACTGGCCATTGGTTTCCCAGGTAAGTTCCCTGTTTAAATAGGCAGATTGGCTTTGTACTATGCCAGGCTCATTAGCATTATTTGCAAAATTGTACAAGCCCTGGTAAGCATAATATCCAATTCCATCAGCTACTCCAACATTACCATATGTGCTTCTCAGTTTTAACTGGGTGATCCATTTTATGCCTTTAAGAAAATTCTCCTTGTCTAAGTTCCATCCACCACCAACTGACCAGAATGATCCCCATCTTGATTCGGGCGCAAAACGTGAATTACCATCTCTGCGAAAACTTCCGGAAACAAAATACTTGCTTTTGTAATCATAAGTAACCCTTGAAAAATAGCTCTCAATGCGGTACCGGTCCAGGTAGGATGTAGCAGCATTGATTGTAGTAAAGTTATTGAGTTCGGTATTTCCGGTTAAAGACTGTCCCTGTCTGAAACCCCTTTGCCCGGTTTCCAATAAATTATAAGACTCATGGCCCGCCAGTACATCAACACGGTGGTTACCTAACTTTTTATTGTAGTTCAATAACTGGCTAAGCGTAACGCCGCTTACAGCGCCGGTTTCCCGTGATGATCGTCCTCCCGGAGCACCATCACCTACTAACGTATTTTCGTAAGATGCATCCGTTTGATTCTGGAAGTCGACAGCTATATTATTTGTAAACTTGAAATCATTAAGAAACATTATATCCACATAATTTCTTGCACTTATTACCGTTCTCCTGAAGTTTAATTCATTTAAACTGGTTTCAGCCAATGTATGGCGCCCGGCAAAACCGCCGCTTGGCCTGTTAGGCACACCCATTGTCCCTCCCATATTTCCAAGGTCCCAGAACTTATTCCCTTTTGCATCTAATAAAAATTCACCTGTTGTCATATTATGAGCATAAACAGGATAAATAGGGCCAACATTACGGGAAAAAAAGAATGGATTAACAAAATTTGTACTACCCCCATCACTTGCCTGGTTGGATATGGTATGATTACCTGAAATATTTAAACCTGTTTTTAACCAGGTTTTTGGCTGTAAGTTTACATTCAACCTGGCAGAGTAACGTTTCAGATCGGAACGGATGGTAAATCCTTTATCATCTAAATAACTTAATGACATGAAATAATCCGATTTTTCTGCGCCTCCGCTAAAATTGATATTATACTCTTTTCTAGAACCTGTACGCATAACATCATCGGTCCAGTCCAGGTCATTTCCATATATTAAACCAGCACCTGTATTTAACCTGCCATCTACACCAACAATTGCATTATTGGCAACATTAAATGGATTATAGGATAACAGTTGTTGAATATGTGTTCTGGTGGTCAAACCGGAAGCAACCCTGTTGGCACTATCCAAAGAAATCCCTGTTCCCGAAGCTGGGTAAACCAGGGAGTTACGGTATGCTTCCCACATGATAGGATAATATTCCTGTGCATTCAACCTGTCGTATTCTTTAAGCCCTCTTTGAGAAACACCTTGTAATACTCTTACGGA
The DNA here is from genome assembly GCA_031416815.1 of Chitinophagaceae bacterium. Classification (GTDB taxonomy): domain Bacteria; phylum Bacteroidota; class Bacteroidia; order Chitinophagales; family Chitinophagaceae; genus Ferruginibacter. The sequence continues at coordinate 2,678 of JANOUJ010000048.1, read as the reverse complement.
AATATTATTTTTTCCTTTCTGTCCTTTTTTTGTGGTGATCATGATTACTCCATTTGCACCTCTTGAACCATATAATGCTGTAGCTGCTGCATCTTTTAACAGTGTAGTAGTTTCTACATCATCAGGATTAATATTGGAAGTACCACCTGAATAAGGTACGCCATCAACTACAAATAGTGGCTGGGATGTTGCATTAATAGAACCAAATCCTCTTACCCGGATCTCAGGTCCTGATCCTGGCTGCCCATTTGTGGAACCAACCACTACACCCGGTATTGCACCTTCAATAGCATTAGTAATGTTTGATATCGGGCGTTTTGCTATTGCAGCCGCTTTAATAGTTCCGACTGAGCCCGTTAAAGTCTCTTTCTTTGCGGTACCATAAGCGACCATTACAACTTCTTCCAAAGAGGTTTCATTCGGTTTCATTGAAACATTAATTTCAGTAGTTGACCCAATGACAACTTCTGTAAGAGTTTTACCTTGAAAAGAAAAAATTAGCGTTTTTATATTTGCCGGTACACTGATTGAATAGCTACCTGTTGCATCTGTAGCTGTACCTGTTTTAGTTCCTTTAAGCATAATAGAAACACCGTTGAGGGGGACTCCCTTATCATCCGTTACCTTACCGGTAATTTTTTTGGTTTGTGCCGATGCCAACTGACTGAAAAGTAGAAGGCATAGCAACATGGCTGGAAAATTTCTCATGTTTGGTTGTAATTTAGACTACGAATATAACTTCTAAATTTTAGGGAACTAAAAAATATTTTTAACAACCGTAACCCATATTTTAGTACATCATTATGTGATGATATCCATAACTATTTAAACCCAGCAAACAAAGCAATCATAAAATTTTATTCGCTTGGTATGCATCAGTTACTTTCCCATGCAGTAAGATTGAGCAAAAGGAGCCGTTGATTTATGAGCGGCTTTCTTAATTAATTTACTTGTTTAACATAAGTCCAGAAAAAAGTATTGATTTTAGTGCTGCATATAATATCAATGATAATTTTAAAATTGATGTTTCTGCAGGATTTGGTTTAAATAAAATGGCACCGGATATGTTTTATTTGGTGCATCATTAAGATTTAAAACTGGAGAATAAGTAGTTATTTTTGTTCAATGAGTACAACCTTCACTTACGATCATCTTTACAACTTCTCCAAAAACATTTTTTTAAAAATTGGCTGCAATGAAACTGATGCTGAAACAGCAACCAGATCTTTACTCTCTGCCGATCTTCGTGGCGTTGACAGTCATGGTGTGGCAAGGCTAAGCGGCTATATACGCCTGTGGGAAGCAGAGCGTGTAAATGCAAAACCTGTTTTAAAAATTATTCATGAAACACCTTCTACTGCCGTTGTTGATGGCGATAAAGGTTTGGGATTGGTGGTTGCACCATACGCCATGCAGGTGGCTATTGATAAAGCAAGAGCCGTTGGCACCGGTTGGGTGAGTGTAAAGAACAGTAACCATTTTGGTATTGCCGGTCATCACGCTATGATGGCTTTGGAACATGATATGATCGGTATTGCCATGACCAATGCTTCGGCTTTAGTTGCGCCCACTTTTTCTAAAGAAAGAATGTTGGGCACCAATCCAATTGCTGTAGCAATACCTGCTGGCGACGAACCTGCTTTTGTTGCCGACTTTGCTACAACCACTGCTGCCAACGGCAAACTTGAGATACTGCAAAGAAAAAATTTAGAAGCGCCGACAGGCTGGATATTGGATAAGGAGGGAAACGTATCAACAAATGCAAGTGAATTAAAAAATGGGGGCAGCCTTGTGCCACTTGGCGGAGATAAGGAACATGGCAGTCACAAAGGATATGCATTGGGCGCTATTGTTGATATTTTTTCGGGGATACTTGGTGGCGCCAATTATGGCCCATGGGTGCCGCCGTTTCCGGCATACTTACCAATGCCTGAGGATATGCCCGGCGAAGGCATCGGTCATTTTTTTGGTGTGATGCGTATTGATGCATTTAGAAAAGCAGATGAATTTAAAGAACATATGGATAAATGGATAAAGCGTTTCCGGTCTGCGGCACCCATTGCCGGCCAGGAAAAAGTGATCATTCCCGGTGATCCTGAAAGAGAAATGGAAGTGGAGAGAATGCAAAACGGAATTCCTTTGCTGCCTGCCGTGGTAGCCGATTTACAAGCTTTAGGTATTAGGTTTGAAGTTGCCTTTTAGCGCTTATCTTTGCGGCTCAAATTTTTAAGCAGATGAAATGAGTTGTATGAAAGGATTGTTAATGTACGAAATGTTTATAGGCGAATTCGATGTGACAAAAATCAATATTAGAAACACATGAAAGTAATGAAGTTTGGCGGCACCAGCGTTGGCAAGCCGCAGCGTATGCATGAAGTAGCAAAGCTGATTACACAGGATGAGGAACGTAAAATTGTGGTATTGTCTGCACTAAGCGGAACTACCAATGCATTGGTTGAGATAAGCGAATCACTTGCAAACGGCGACAGATCGGATGCCAGGCTGCAAATAGCAGCTTTACTGGCACATTACCAGCATTTCGTAACAGAATTATTGGAAGACGAGACGTGCAGGATGAAGGCCAAAGAAATGTTGAACGACCACTTTGAATTTCTGAACATCATTCTTAAAATATCATTTAGCCAGGCATTGAATAAAGATATCCTGGCCCAGGGAGA
>JANOUJ010000047.1:0-4689 GCA_031416815.1 Chitinophagaceae bacterium | reverse complement strand
ATTATAAAAAGCCCCAGCGTTACCATGTGTACGATATGCTCCTCCCCTTTTGCGAAAACGTTTTTATATCCTGCAATGCACAACAGGCAAACAGTATTACTAAAAGTTATGATTTTTTAAAAGATGACCCTACATATATTGATATCGGCCCAATGGCAGCAATACTTTCAGCATTTGCCTTACATCCCCAAAATAATTTACTGCTGATTGGATGCGATTATCCTTTTTTGACCGCAGCTGCATTGGATGGTTTTGCTGCCATTTGTAAACAGGGCCCTGCTGCTTTTTTTAATGAAGAAGCCGGTATTTATGAACCATTACTGGCATGGTATCCATTTAATTGCTTTGATGCGTTAAAAGGGATGTATGAAGCAAAGCAATTTTCATTGCAGCATTTTCTAAAAACCAGCGGGGCAGTAAAATATTTTCCGCCAGATATCAATTGCATAAAAAGCATTGATACCCCCGAAGCATTTAACGAAGCGTATAAACTTATAAATGCAGGATAGTTTCAGTAATTTTATTGGATGACAGATAACCGGACTGAACATATCGCTATACACAAGGTAAGTTCGAGTACCATTAATGAAACGATGGATAAAGTCGCGGTGGAAGAACCGCTTGAGATACTACTGGACTACAGTACTGCCAGCGGGCGCATGCAGAAAAATATCGCAGTAACCATGCGTACACCGGGTAATGATGAAGAACTGGCTGCGGGGTTTTTGTTTACAGAAGGCATCATAAAAGATGGACAGGCGATCAGCGAAATAAAACGATCACATGCCGATGAGAACAGGTTGCAGGTAATTCTGAAAGAAAATATTATACCTGCGCTAGGAAATGCTGCCCGGAATTTTTACACTACATCCAGTTGCGGTATTTGCGGTAAGGCAAGTATTGATGCAATTGGTACGGTTTCATCATTTAATGAAGTAAAAGACAATATATTTATTAATCCTGCTGTTCTCTACCAGCTGCAGGATAAAGTAAAAGAGCAACAGGAAGTATTTGAAGATACAGGCGGTATTCATGCCAGCGCTTTATTTGATGTTGATGGAAAATGTATGCTGCTTAGGGAAGATGTGGGCAGGCACAATGCACTGGATAAAATTATCGGCGCAGCGTTAATAAATAATGAACTGCCTTTAAATAACTGCATGTTATTTTTAAGCGGACGGGCAAGTTTTGAACTGGTGCAAAAAGCAGTAATGGCTGGCATTAGGGTGATTGCTGCGGTTGGCGCTCCCTCAAGCCTGGCGGTGGAGATGGCAAAGGATAATGGTATTACGTTGATCGGCTTTTTAAAGAGTACCCGGTTCAATATATATTCCGGAGAGCAAAGGATAACGATATAATTTTTTTGCCGGAAAGTCGAAAAGGCGTTTTTATTCTAATTTCCGTCTTACGGACTTACCGGCTACTTTTTAACCATAAGTATGAAACTACGCATCAAAGGAAACTCACTAAGAATACGGCTCAACAAAACCGAAGTAAACCTTATTTCGACAACCGGTTATTTGGAAGAAGAAACCTTGTTTGGCAATAACAGGTTTGTGTATGCGTTGCAACAAATTGATGAAGGCAATGCATTAAAGGCGGCATTGGAAGAAAACAAAATGATCATGTTTGTTCCGGCTTCATTAATAAAAGACTGGCCCCAAAATAATATTGTTGGGTTTGAAGCAAACATTCCCCTTGCAGGCAACAAAACGCTGTACCTGTTGTTGGAAAAAGATTTTGTATGTCTCGATGAAACCAACGAAGACCAGGGTGACAATTACGAAAATCCAAGCCAAAATTGTTGAACATAGAAACCTGCATTAAAAAATACATGACTTATTGATGCAGGTTCTTTATTCTATGACTATATGACCACCACGCTGTTGGTGCCGCCATATTCATTGGCCAGTTCACTATCTGCAGCTTCATCATTAACCCACTCCGTTTTATTCACTAAGTATTTAAACTCATGCTTCGAATCCTTTGGTAAAGAGACATCTGCAGAGAAAGTTCCGTCTTTCTTTTTTGTAAAAATAAAGCCATTTTCCCAATCGCTGTTAAGTCCCAAAACTTCCACTGTCTCTGCATTTTCAGGCGCAAAACTAAATTTAACCTTGCAGTAATCTTTGGTTTTAAAATACGTTTTCTGTATCATTTGTGGTTGTTTAGTTTAATAAAATAAAAATCCCGGCAAATAATTTACCAGGTCATATAGCAAAATATATCGTTATTGAAAAAAGCGTTGCTGTAACAGCAGCCGCTGGCTTTAATACATTTTTTTCGAAAAGGTAACCCGATATTTTTTGTCATGTCGATCCCGATTGCTATCGGGAGAGACATCTGATATATTCTGCCTCTACATTTCTCTTCGGAAATTCATCGGGATCGAAATGACATAAGGTTTATAATATTCGTATCTTTTACATGAAAAAAGATACTCGTGAGTGAAGAAAAAAAAGATATTCCATCAGCAGAAAATCCGGAAAAGTTTACGGGATTAACCCTTGGCCCTTTAAAAAAAGCGGCCGCCGGTGTGCCTGCGGTAATTAAAAGCCTACAGCATATTTTAGGCGAGGCCGGCATTGTTCGTGGCTTAAAAGCGCTCAATAAACTCAATACAAAAGATGGGTTTGATTGCCCCAGTTGCGCCTGGCCCGACCCTGATGACGAACGCAGCCGTATTGGAGAGTACTGTGAGAATGGCGCCAAAGCAATTGCAGATGAAGCAACGGCTAAAGCAATTGGTACTCATTTTTTTACAGCGCATTCCGTAACTGATCTGGCAAAGTTATCAGACTTTGAAATTGGCAAGAAAGGGCGTATTGCAGAGCCGATGCACCTTGCCGAGGGAGCAATACATTATCAGCCCATTAGTTGGGATGATGCCTTTAAAAAAATAGGAAATTCCTTACAAGCATTGGCATCACCCGACGAAGCTATCTTTTACACATCAGGACGCACCAGCAACGAAGCAGCTTTTTTATACCAGCTTTTTGTAAGGGAGTATGGCACCAACAATTTACCTGATTGCAGCAATATGTGTCATGAAAGCAGCGGCGTTGCATTGGGCGAGTCACTTGGTATCGGAAAAGGTTCCGTTAAACTGGAAGATTTTTATGAATCTGAAGTGATCATGATACTGGGACAAAATCCGGGCACCAACCATCCACGGATGCTTACGGCGTTGCAAAAAGCAAAAGCAAATGGCGCCATCATCATTTCTATAAATCCGCTACCCGAAACCGGGTTGATGGGTTTTAATAATCCGCAAAAATTAAAAGGTATTTTAGGCATTGACAGTGCCCTGACAGATCTTTTTCTGCCGGTAAAAATAAACGGTGACATGGCTTTGCTGCAGGCCATTCAGTTATTATTACTGAATGAAGAAAAAATGGCGCCAGGTAAAGTATTCGACATTCAGTTTATTGATGACAAGACAACAGGCTTTGATAATTTTATCGATCACCTGAAAAACCAAAACCTGCAGGAGCTGGTTGCAGCGGCAGGCATTGACTTGCCGGCTATAAAACAAGCAGCAGATATTTTAAAAGATAAAACGAAGATCATCGCCTGCTGGGCCATGGGATTAACACAACACAAGAACGCAGTGGATACCATTAAAGAAATTGTAAACCTGCTGCTGCTGAAAGGAAGCATTGGCAAACCCGGTGCTGGCACCTGTCCTGTGCGTGGGCATAGCAATGTGCAGGGCGACCGTACCATGGGCATTTATGAAAAGCCATCTCAGTGTTTCCTGGATTCGCTGCAGCATAATTTTAATTTTCAACCGCCACAAAAAAATGGCTACGATGTGGTGGATTGCATAAATGCCATGCATGAGGATAAAGCCAGTGTCTTCATTGCCATGGGTGGTAATTTTCTATCGGCCACACCCGATACCGGCTTTACTGCCGAAGCACTGCGTAAATGCAGCCTTACCGTACACGTGAGTACTAAATTAAACCGCAGTCACCTGGTGCATGGCCGTGAGGCTTTAATATTACCCTGCCTGGGCCGCAGCGATAAGGACCTTGTGAATGATGAACTACAATTTGTTAGTTGCGAAAATTCCATGGGAGTAGTGCAGCAATCAAAAGGAATTTTAAAACCGATCAGTGATACATTACTAAGCGAACCGGTAATTGTTTGCAGGCTTGCCAAAGCAACATTGCCCGACAGTAAAATAAACTGGGATAAATATTTACAGCATTACGATCATATAAGAACTGACATAGAAAAGACGATTACAGGTTTCGAAAATTACAATGAGCGTGTGAGAGTACCCGGCGGTTTTTATTTACCAAACTGCAACCGTGATGGCAATTTTGACACAGCCACCAAAAAAGCCCGGTTTAATATAGCAACTGTTTCATCAACTTTTTTGAAGCAGGATGAATTGCTGATGATGACCATCCGCAGCCACGACCAGTTTAACACAACCATCTACGGATTGGATGACCGATACCGCGGTATTTATAACGAACGCAGGGTGATCATGATGAACCAGGCCGATATGAACGACCGCGAGTTAATACAGGGCGATGTTGTTGACCTGTACAATGATGCAGATGGCAGGGAGCGGGTGGCCCATCGATTTATTGTAGTACCCTACCCCATTCCCAAAGGCAGTACTGCTACATATTTTCCCGAGACAAATGTTTTGGTTCCCATCAACGATGTTGCTGA
>JANOUJ010000046.1:0-2746 GCA_031416815.1 Chitinophagaceae bacterium | reverse complement strand
ACCGTTGCTGGAAACTACAGCACGCCAATGTAATTACCTGGGATGGCCTGGTGGTTCCCTGCTGTTTTGACAAAGATGCCACCCATCAGCTGGGCAATTTAAAAACCCAGTCGTTTAAATAAAAATGGCACAACGATAATTACAAACAGTTCAGGAAAGAGCTGATGAAAAGCAGGAAAAACATTGATATTTGTGCCAATTGCAGCGAAGGCGTATCAGTATGGCAGGCGTAACCGGTTTCAATCTATTTTTTAAATTATAAAGTTATGGATCAACCAAGTTTTAATGAGCGGCTCAGGCAGATACTGATTCTGCTGCTCATCCTTGTCATAGCTATATTATTGATCACCCAAATGACGATCTTTATACCTGGCTTGCTTGGCGGCATTACTTTATATATCTTAAGCCGCACTGTATATTTTCAGCTCATCTTTAAAAGAAAATGGAAAAAAGGGTGGACGGCTGTTTTATTTATCCTGGGCTACATAATTATCATAGCATTGCCTGTTTATTTTAGTATAACCCTGGCCTCTCCTAAAATACAGGGCCTTGCCGAAAATCCGGATAAAATAATAGAAAGTATTCAATCGGTATCTGATAAGGTTAAGTTGAAGACTGGTATTTCCATTTTATCGGCCGAGAGCGCTAAAACAATAGCAGCAAAGGTTTCGGCATTCATTCCCCGTATCTTAAACAGTACGATGGTTTTGCTCACAAATCTTATCATGATGTTCTTTCTTCTATATTATTTATTGGTACATGGAAGTACTACAGAAAGATATTTGGGCAAAGTTATTCCCCTGAAGCATGAAAATGTGAATTTGCTGGCGGGTGAAACAAAGATGATGATAAAGGCAAATGCCCTGGGCATACCAATAATATGTATCGTACAAGGTGCATTTGCAGCACTTGGCTACTGGATATTTGGTATAGAGGATTGGGGGCTTTGGGGCTTTGTAACAGGGGTATTTGCATTTTTTCCGTTGGTGGGCACTATGATCGTTTGGGTGCCACTCGCTGGCTTTTTATTTGTACAGGGAAACAACTGGGCTGCCCTGGGCCTTACGATTTACAGCATTGTAGTTACGGGTAATGTAGACTACCTGGCCCGTTTAAAACTGATGAAATATATGGGTGATGTGCATCCCGTTGTTACCGTGCTGGGTGTTATTGCAGGGCTTAACCTGTTTGGATTTATTGGCCTCATTTTCGGGCCTTTGCTGGTAAGCTATTTCCTTATTATGGTAAGAATTTATATCAGTGAATTTGATAGAACGCTGGAGGTTTCCAATGTTGTATCAGAAACTCAAAACCCGGAACCTAATATTCAAAAATGAGTTTAGAAAAAGATATCCGCCAGGTTTCATTCAGAAACGATTATCAAAAAGGGATCATCAATCTTATTTATACCTATAACTGGATGAATGAGAAAATGAAAAAAGTTTTTGATAAAGAACATATTACCGGTCAGCAATACAATATTCTGAGAATTTTAAGAGGCGCTGGCAAACCCATTTCTACTTTACAGATCCGTGAGCGTATGCTCGATAAAATGAGTGATACCAGCCGGATCGTTGACCGCCTTGTTTTAAAAGGCCTGGCAAAGAAAAACATTTGCAAAAATGATAAGCGCCTGGTAGATGTAAGTATCAGCACCGAAGGAAAAAAAATATTGTCAACCATTGACCAATATGAAAAAGATATGGATGCCATTTTGGGCAACCTTTCAGATGCCGAAGCAAAAAACTTAAATAAATTGTTGGATAAGATCCGGGAGCCCAAATAAATAAACAGCACTCATGAAATTTTCTTTTTTTACACTGCTAATTGCATTGTGCCAATTGCCAACTGCATTATTCTCTCAAGCCAAAGCCGAATTTCGTGGCGTTTGGGTTGCAACTGTCGAACATATTGACTGGCCCTCAAGAGGTAATTATAATTCCGATTCTCAAAAAGTAGAATTCATCAGGTTGTTGGATATGCACCAGCGCAATGGTATAAATGCAATGATCGTACAGGTACGCCCGGTAACTGATGCATTTTATCCGTCGCAATACGAACCCTGGAGTGAATACCTTACCGGGATACAAGGTCAACCGCCCGTACCTTATTACGATCCGCTGGAGTTTATGATCGCCGAAACGCACAAACGGGGCATGGAGTTTCATGCATGGATGAATCCATACCGTGCTGTGTTCAACATCAACAAGTCGTCTATTGCGGCAACCCATATCACAAAGGTCCATCCGGAATGGTTTTTAAATTATGGCGATAAAAAATATTTCGATCCGGGTATTAAAGAAGCGCAGGAATATGTGACCAATGTAGTAAAAGATGTTGTAAGCAGGTATGCTGTTGACGCCATTCATTTTGATGATTATTTTTATCCTTACCGGATTGCCGGTAAAGAATTTCCGGATGATGCCAGCTTCAGCAAATATGGTAACGGTTTAAAAAAAGATGACTGGAGAAGAAGCAATACCGACTCCATAATCAGTATGCTGAGTGCTGTAATTAAAAAAGAAAATCCCAAATGCCAGTTCGGTATCAGCCCCTTTGGTGTGTGGCGCAATATAGACAAAGACCCGGACGGCAGTCGTACAAACGGTGCACAAACCAATTACGACGATTTGTATGCCGATATTTTACTTTGGTTGAAAAAAGGTTGGATAGATTATGTTGCCCCGCAACTGTATTGGGAGTTTGGTCATAAAGTTGCCCCCTACGAAATTTTGCTAGACTGGTG
>JANOUJ010000045.1:0-3545 GCA_031416815.1 Chitinophagaceae bacterium | reverse complement strand
ATTGGGGGAGATGATGACCCTGCCGAAGCTGTGAATGATGCTTACGAAAATTTACAAGGATACATGGATTGGCTGGAAGAAAGAAGAGGCGAGTGGAATACTATTCAAAATTTTGAACCCGGTGCCTGTGCTCCCGATTTTGCAGCAAGCGGCGGTTCTATGATGCCTTCTACCTGTGCTGGCAATGCAGCCTGCGGCGAATGTTATGAAAGGGCAGTAGGCGAATTAAATTTTATACGTCGTCAATTAGGAAGATTAAGTTGTATCTACAGCAATACAAAAAACTTTAATGAAAGTGCATTGGCGTTTGGCGACAATATGAGTGGCATACATGCAGTAACCGGAGCAGCATGGCAAAGCGAACGGGGTGGCATTGTTGCAGCGTTTAATAATTTTAAACAAACTTATGATAGAAAATACACTGATATGATGGGGGCTTTACAACGGGCATTGCAAAGCATCGGAACCTGCGAGATGCAGTATGGATTACCTGATTGGTATCAGCGTTTCGGATTTATCTATTTTGAATTTATGAAGGATAAATACAAACGGGTTGACTAGTCATTAAAATTATTGCAGCATGAAAGATGTTGTACTGGGTGTTATTTGTTTGGTACTGATTGCAAGTTTTATAAATGCACAAGACCCGCCACGTCGTGATACGGCCTGGGGCGATTGGCCAAATCAGGAATATTACAATGGAATCTTGCAAGCACCTGTAGTCACCGGCCAGTCATCTGCACAAATAATAACCCCGACCGGGCAAAAATTATGTTTTGATAAAAGGATAAAAATAAAATCGCTACTCTCTTCAGGTCCGGTGGAACAATGCATGTACCTGAACACCAAAGAAGGATATGCAGGTATTTTGTCACCATCCGGAACAGGAGGTGATTTGTGTGCCATCAAAACCGATGATGAAAAATTTATCTTCTTTGTAATCGGGTTAAAAGGGAATGCCTACACTTTCAAAAACACTAAAAAGAACGGACGCATTGAACACATTGTCTCCACCGGTAATACGCAGGTCCACCAGTTAAGTATGCCTTCCAATACCATACAAACTATTCACAAAAAAACGGAGCGAAGGGGATACTGCGGCGATAAGATAAAAACATGGGCGTATAAACATGATAACCCCGGCAGCCCGGTCTATTTTCTTTTTGGAAAAGTCTTTCCTGATGAAATCAATATAAGCACCAGTAAATTTATCGGTAACTCAGGGGTGGGTTACCAGTTTACGGATAAAGGCTTGTTCATCATCATGGAAATGGAAAGCAGCAGCTTTGGTTGCAAAATAACAGAACTGGAAGAAGTAAATATTTGTTTTGATCCTTCACCGTTCAAGATAGCGGAGGATGAAATTTATACCAGATCACTCACAAGTCTTCAGCGGGAAAGGGATAAAATTGCTGCCGATGAGGCCAAAATAGGTAACGATTGTGTTTCGCAAAAAATGGCTGTCATCAATTTCAGGAAAGAACAGTTAAGGGTGCAAGGAGCAAGGCTTAATACCAGTCAGTCAGGAAACACTTACCAGAACTTGCCCGCCCAGCAGGCGATGGGACATATGATTGACCATGCAGCAATAACTAAACAAACCATTCTCGAAAATGAAGTAAAAATATGCCAGGCAGAACAAAGGGCAGCACAATCAAGTAATGAAGCAAGCCGTCTGAAATATCAGCAGCGCATTTCCTGTCTGCAAAGCCAAAACGGGCAATTGCAGAACCTGGAGATACAATTAAAAGCATTGGATATTCAATATGCTACAGAACCAGGAAAGGCTTTTGCGGAAAAAGCAAAATTGTTTATGCGGAATTTGCCAAGAGCTTGTAATTGATTTTTTTTATATTCACACAACAAAAATTTTTTAACCAGAAAAAAATTGCTATGCAACCAAAATCGTTCATGCCTGCTTTATTGCTGATCAGCACATTTCTTTATGCAGGAAAGTTTCCAGAAATAGTTGTTTCCGGCAAAATATATTTTTCAAACAAGCCCTTTGGCGAAACCAATGCCGGCAGCAAAACAAGTTTTACATCCAACGAATTTATTTATGGAAGGCTTGAATTATCGGGACAAACAATAAAAGAGGCATTTAAAATAAGGGAGCCGGGTGAAGAAGAGCCTTATCCTTATTTAATGTGTAAACTTATGATCTTTAAAGATGGTGAGCAGCAGGGTTTCGGAAACCTGAATGAAAGCTATTTATTATTAAAACGAGATGATTTGCAGCGGACATGGTTGAATTTTGATATGCTCCCGGAACCATCAAAAGCCGCTACGTTGTTTTCTATAACTAATAGTTTCAGCCAAGGAGGTTTAGTTTCTGCTCCTCTTTATAAAGATATCAATCAGAGCCAATTTCCTGAATCGGGAAAATATACCGTCAGGGTAGATTTGTATTACGAGGTAAAAGATGCCTGGGGAAATAATATAGACCGGGATAAATGGCCCCGGTTGGTTGATGAATATGAAATTGCATTCAATGAATCCGATGTTGCCAAATTGACTAAGAATAGGGAAGCGGTTACGAAAGTGATCAGGGAAAATGATTTTAGGAATGTCAATTTGATAAGTTGGGTTTCAACTTCGACCGGACCCGGGAAAAATGTTACGGGTAAGATCCACTTTTCAGATAAGCCATTTGCTGCTGGCAATTCGGGCAGTAAAACAAATTTTACTTCAAGTGAATTCATCTATAGCCGGCTCGAACTTTCAGGTAGTTCACTTAAAGAGGCATTTAAACTCAGGGAATCAACCCGCCATTATTTCCTGGTATGCAATGTGGAAGTACTGAAAAATGGTCAGCCTGTGGGATATCACATAAGTCAAAATAACTACATCCTGCTTTCAAAAGAAGACCTGGACAAAACCTGGTTGAACCTGGACATACTCCCGGAACCTGCCAAGGCGAGTACATTATACTCCATGACGGATGATTTTACTGCGGGATATGGTTTTATGCCTTTATATAATATGATCAACCCGGATTATTTCCCGTCGGCAGGGACCTACCGCCTCAACGTCAAGATATTTTCGAGAACCCTTGATCTCTATGACCGGTGGGAAGAGCAGGATAAATGGCCGTTCATCCAGGATGGTTTCGATTTTACACTGCGTGAAGCCGATATCGCTACATTGAAGAAAAATGGGAAAGCTGCCGGGGAATTCATGGAGGGAAATGCTTTTCGTTATGATAAACTGCCGCCTGTTTTTTCTAACCCCGGCAAACTCACCGATCCGAATGCAACGACCGCCAAGGTCGCTGCGATCCTGAAAAGAGACCTGCCCAACAGGACCATCCTAAAATTTGTCGCCCAACAATATAGTGGTACACTATGGCATATTGCTACGGATGAATATAGCCTGCTACCTAAGTACAAGTATTTTAATCCTCATATCTGGATGGCCTATAAAGCGGACGGTAAATGTTATGTGGGATACGTTACCCTGCGGCAGGTCTACTCGGGGGGAGGCACTTATGGTCCGCTGGAAGTAGCGTGGACTTCTACCAAAGATGACAGGGGGATTGACTGTGA
>JANOUJ010000044.1:0-3351 GCA_031416815.1 Chitinophagaceae bacterium | reverse complement strand
GGTAAACCTGAACCCTGCGACAGAAACCATGCGGCTTTCATCTTCCAGGTATAATAAATGATAACCCTCTTTTTTCATGTCATCCATAGTGGTAAGAAAACTTTCAAGGCTGTGGTGTGGCCTCAGTTCTTTCATTACATCAAAGCACCGGGTAATATCCTCTGCTGTGGTTGCGTATGCTACCTTCATGTTAGTTTTTTTGGTTATTGGGGATGCTGTCAAAATAGTTAAGTATGGCTTTTATATCATCTTTAGTCAGATTCGGAAAAGGAGGCATTTGCAATCCTCTTTTTGCAAAGACTTTTTTTGCGGTTTTATTTTCGTCAGCAAAGCGCATGGGACTTTTTATCACGCTGTAAATATAATCGGCAGTTCTTATTTTTCTTATTCCCCCAAGGGGATCGGCCAATGCAGTTGATGAATGGCTATGACAGTCAATGCATTTTTTAGCGAGCGTTTTTCCTCTTTGCAAGGCTACGGCTGTGGGCCGTTTTTGGGCGCCAGCGTCCTGCACTATAAACATAAGCATGCAATAAAAAATAACCAGATATTTTTTCATACCTATTCCAGTTCTCTTAACAAACTTTCAAGATCAAGTGGATGGGTAAACATTTCCACGCTGCCATCTTCTTTTATAGGCCAAAGCGCTGCGGGCCGGTCCCAATATAGCTCTACCCCGTTTTCATCAGGATCGTTTAAATATAATGCTTCAGAAACCCCATGATCAGAAGCGCCTGTCAAAGGATAATTTTCCTGCAAAAGCCGTTGGTATATCGCTGCCAGATCTTTACGGGTTGGGTAAAGAATGGCAGTATGAAACAAACCGACCGACTGTTCAGGTGCTGGCGGTAAACCCTTGCTATACCATGTATTTAAGCCAATATGATGGTGGTAACCGCCTGCCGAAATAAAAGCTGCATTATCGCCATACATGGTCGTCAGCTCAAAACCCAGCAGGCCGCAATAAAATTCAAGAGAGCGGTTTATATCGGCCACTTTTAGGTGTACATGGCCTATCCGTGTTTGTGCTGGTATTATATAACCGTTCTTCATTTGCTTATTATGTTTCTTAAAGATAGCAGTTTTATAAAAAAGGCGTTTCCTGGCATTGAGAACGAGCTGTTAATTTTGTGGAACGCAGTTTGTAATACCATTTTAAAAGTTATTTTACAATAACTGAACGAAAGCATAATTTTATCCATCAAGTAAATAACACGATATGAACAACCGCATCTTTATAACAGCCTTACTCTTTTTTGTTTCCTGTTTCAATGCGCTGGTGGCCCAAACTTCCATTGAAATGAATAACCAGGGATTGGAGAAATACAAGGCAAAGAATTATGCCGCTGCCCTGCAGGATTTTAATAAAGCCGTGGAACTGGATGCTAATAATGCAAAAGCCTGGCATAACCGTGGCCTGGCAAAATATGCCTTAAAAGATCTTGCAGGTTCAATTGCCGACCAGACAAAAGCCATTGCCATTAACCCAGCTTACAGCAATGCTTATAACGACCGGGGCATGGTGTACTACAGGCAAAATAATTATACCGCTGCACTGAATGATTATAATGCTGCCATTAAAAATGACCCGGCTTATTTTCTGGCATATAAAAACCGGGCTACAGTAAATTATGCATTGAAGAATTATGATGCTGCCGATAATGACTACGCAAAGATCATTGAACTAAAGGCCGATGATGCCGACGGATACCTGGGAAGAGGTTCTATAAAAAGCAACCAGAACAATTATGCGGAAGCAATTAAATTTTATGACAAGGCTATACAGTATGACCCGAATAATACCGTTGCAGTACTGAACAGGGGCAATGCAAAATATGCACAGCAAGATGTGAGTGGTGCACTGGCCGATTATTTAAAAGTAGTTCAGTTGCAACCGGGCAATGTAAATGTTTATTTTAACCTGGGGGCCATTTATATGACACAGAAACGAAGCAATGATGCCATTGTGGCTTTTAGAAAATACAATGCAGGTTTGCCCAACGAATGGAGCGGTTATAAGAACACAGCCGATGTGTATTACATGCAGCTAACCAAATACGACAGCGCCGAATATTACTACAACAAGGCTTACCAGATAAACAAAACGCAAAAAGACATCATTGAGCGTTTGGGTTATAGTTTGCTTAACCAGAAAAAAATACCTGAAGCCATTATAATGTTCAAAAACCAAATTGCTTTATTGCCCAACGATTACTGGGGTTACTACAACCTGGGCGCAGCTTACAGCGTAGGCAAGCAGCCGGCAGAATCGATCAGCAACCTAAACATTGCTTTAGACAAGCGCATGGTGGAGCTACCCATCTGGGAAACGGACAAGAATTTAAATAATGTAAGGTTGCTGGGCGACTTTAAGGAACTTTTGCGCAAATATTTTAATAAAGATATCCTTGCAAAATATCCCATGATGTTCCTTGGATTTTAATGCTGGTGCCGGCCGAAAATTTTTATAAACTACTACCGCTGATGAAAAAACTACTGCTTTATACATGCTTACCGGTATTGATATTTTTTACTGCCTGCAGCAGCACTAAAAATACCGGAGGAGGTAATAATGAAAAGATAGATATAACCATTGTGCAGATCAATGATGTGTATGAAATTGCTCCGCTTGATGGCGGTAAGGCAGGCGGTATGGCAAGGGTAGCAACTGTTAAGAAAGACTATAAAAGTAAAAATCCAAATACCATCATGGTCATGGCCGGCGATTTTTTAAGCCCTTCGGTTTACAACAGCCTTAAGTTTGAAGGTAACCGCATACGTGGTAAACAGATGGTAGATGCCATGAACACGGCCGGTGTTGATATCGCTGTTTTTGGCAATCATGAATTTGACATTCCCGAAGCAGACCTGCAGAATCGCATCAATGAATCCACTTTTCAATGGGTATCTTCCAATACGTTTCAAAAGAAGGGGAATAATATTGCTCCATTTGAAAATACTTCCGGACACGGCATCGTTCCGTTTCCTGAGGTGTATGTCAGGACCTTTAACGACAAAGATGGTACCACTGCACGTATCGGTTTTATTGGCCTTACGCTACCCTTTAATAAAGCTCCTTATGTTAGTTATACGGATGTGTTTGGCGCAGCTCAAAAATATTATGATCAGTTAAAGGGGTCCTGCGATGCAGTGATTGCCATTACACACCAGGCAATGGATGATGATATTAAATTAGCCAGGCAAATACCAGGGCTGGCATTAATTATTGGCGGTCACGAACACGAAAGGCACTATGCCAAGATCGGCAATGTATATATAACCAAGGCAGATGCCAATGCCAGGTCGGCTTATATCATTAAACTCAAACTAAATAAAAAGGACAATACGTTA
>JANOUJ010000043.1:0-11360 GCA_031416815.1 Chitinophagaceae bacterium | reverse complement strand
GGAATCAATTTTAATCTGATAATTGGCCCTCGACTTTGCCCTGCTTTCATCATCGGTATTAAAGAAAAGGATTTTACCAAAATACATCTTGTAGCCCTTTTTTGAAATCGTAATATCATATGCAGGATACTTATTTTGCTTTAGCTCTGCATATTTTATCTCTGAGTCTGTAGCATTCCACTTCCAACTTTTCTCACTCCCCTGCAATCCTTTTTCAGGTAAACTAAACATTTCATTGGGCTTAAGTGTAATTTTTTTCTCGGTAAGGGTAATTTCAAAAGCATCTTCAATTTTTCCATTGTCTATCCGGTAAGGTAATTTACCTCCACCGCCACACGACGATAGACATGCTAAACATACAAAATAGAAAAGGGGCTGGAAAATTTTTACGTGTTTCATACCTGGTTGGTTTTAGAAGCTTTAATTTAAATAGACTTAACTGGTTAACAGATCTTGGTTCAGCGCTAAATATATAATTTTTTTTAAAAAGAATCGTCCTTAGGCAGCATTTTTTTAAAATGTCATCTTTGTAAAATGGGATTATAATGGATTTATAGTGAATAATAAAGCTTTCCGGCCAACCAATGCCATTAATGTTTAATTTGTCAGTGTTAACCTTACTATAAACTCCTTTAACAAATTATTTTATGGATTCAGCATTGGTATGTATCTGGCTTAAACCATGAGCCAACTATTTTCGATTTTCACTTTACAGTTAACCCTATTCTCCTGCAACAATAATACCGGCGGATCACCCGGTTCAAACACCCTGCATAATGAACACATAAACCCTTATAAACAGATAAAAGAAATTCCGTTGCCTGATGGATTTGAAAGAATACAAGACGACTCAGGATCTTTTACACAATTTCTAAGAAATATTGGTCTGAAGGAACACACAACCGTGTATCTTTTTAATGGCCAGCCAAAAAGAAACCAGTCTGCACAATATGCGTTGCTGAATATTTCAACAGGAAGTAAGGACCTGCAACAATGTGCTGATGCAGTAATGCGCCTGAAGGCCGAATATCATTTTGGTAAAAACCAATTTGAACAAATTGTGTTTTACGACAATCACAAAAAAGCCTATCTATTTTCTGCACCTTTTACGAGAGATCACTTTGATAAGTATTTAAACCTGGTTTTTGGAATGTGTGGTTCAGCTTCTTTATCAAAACAGTTAAAACCAGTAAACAGTTTTTCGCAAATTCTGCCAGGCGATGTGCTAATCAGGGGTGGGTTTCCGGGCCATGCTGCAATCGTGATGGATGTTGCCATAAATCAATCAGGCAAAAAAATTTACATGCTGGCACAAAGTTATATGCCGGCACAGGATATTCATGTACTTAAAAACCCACTGAAAGCTAATCTGTCGCCATGGTATGAAGTAAATGATGACAACATTATTGTAACCCCTGAATATACCTTTACGCAAAATGAATTGAGGAGATGGTAAGAAAAGTCATCACTTTGATGACCCTTTCTGATAGGATGAACCCGATTTTAAATCGGGACGCCCCAACAACTCATGAAAACTATGATTGAAGCAAATAAAATAAGCGTTAAGCAAACAAAAAATCTCTGCAAAGCAGAGATTTAAAACTGTCGGGATGACAAGATTCGAACTTGCGACCCCACGCCCCCCAGACGTGTGCGCTACCGGGCTGCGCTACATCCCGATCTAGATGGCTGCAAAAGTAATTGAAAATTTTCAACTTTAAAAACAGCAAGTTATCTTATCTTAGCGCAACTTTTTACTACATGAATGTTTTAATAAAGCAGGCTACCATAATTTCTCCCACCTCTCCTTTTAACGGGCAAATCAAAGATATTTTTATTAAAGCCGGTAAAATTTCAAAGATCGAAGACAGCATCTCCGAAAAAGCAGACGAGACTGTGGAATATAAAGGACTATGCGTAAGCATTGGCTGGATGGACATGTTTGCTGATTTTGGCGACCCCGGATTTGAGCAAAAAGAAAACCTGGAATCTGGTGCCAAAGCTGCCGCTGCAGGAGGATTTACTGATGTAATGCTGCTACCGAATACCCAACCGGCGGTTGACAATAAAACACAGGTTGAATACATTGTTCAAAAGGCGAAAGAACTTGCCATAAATATTCACCCGCTTGGCGCCATATCGAAAAAGGGAGAAGGAAAAGAGCTTTCTGAAATGTATGATATGCGCCAATCCGGTGCAATCGCTTTCTCAGATGGCATTTATCCTGTTCAGAATTCGGGATTGGTATTAAAAGCCCTGCAGTATGTAAAATCTTTTGACGGAACACTCATACAAGTACCTGATGATACTAGTATTGGCACAAACGGATTGATGAACGAAGGGATCATTTCTACCCGGATGGGTTTACCGGGCAAACCGGTCCTGGCCGAAGAACTAATGGTGGCAAGAGATCTAAAACTGGCAAGATATGCAGGCAGTAAAATTCATTTCGCCGGAATCTCATCGCCCAAAAGCCTGGATTATATTACAAGATCAAAAGAAAGTGGCATACAGGTGACCTGTTCCATTACACCTTACCAGGTTTATTTTTGTGATGAAGATCTGCAAGGGTATGATACCGATCTTAAACTAAATCCTCCGGTAAGGATGAAAGCAGATATGCTGGCCCTACGAAAAGCATTGCTTGCCGGAATGATCGACTGTGTTGCTTCTCATCACCTGCCTCAGCAGTGGGATAATAAGACCTGTGAGTTTGAATATGCCAAACCCGGCATGATCAGCCTGGAAACGATGTTTGGGGTTTTAATGAGTTGTGGTTTAACTCCGGAAGATTTTGTGCAGATGCAGACCATCAACGTCAGGAATATATTCGGCTTACCTATACCGGAAATAAAAGAAGGCGAAACGGCTTCGCTTACTTTGTTTACACCTGATACCGAATTTATCTTTGAAGAAACTATGATACGATCCAAATCGAAGAACTCTCCTTTTATTGGTAAAAAATTAAAAGGGAAAGTGGTGGGCATAATTAATAAAAATAAAATTGAACTAAATTAAATATGAATAATCTTACTCCCAGGAATAAAGGCTTAATTACAGGTACGGTGATGGTGGTACTGTCCTTATTTTTTTTCTACGTATCAAAGCAACCGCTGGAAAGTAATTACCAATACATTGTTTACCTGGTATTCGTTGCAGGCATCATCTGGTGTTTAATGGACTTTAAAAAACAAGCAGCCGGTTTACCCACATTCAAAGAGTTTTTTGGAGCGGGATTTAAAATGTTTGTAATAGTAACACTGATCATGGTGTTATTTGTATTCATTTTCTTTTATCTTAATCCCCAGATACGTGACACAAAATTTGCTGAGAATAACCGGCTGCTATTGCTTGAGGGCAACCATACGCCTGCTGAAATTGAGAAGAATGCTGCTGCCATGAAGGGTATTTTTTTACCCATGATGGTGGGTATTACGTCATTTATTTATCTTTTTTTAGGAGCTTTAATAACTGCAATCACTTCAGGTTTCTTAAGTCAAAAAAAATAACCAATGGATCTATCGATCGTAATACCGCTTTATAATGAGGATGAATCACTGCCGGAGCTTACAGCATGGATCGAAAAGGTAATGCTCGATAATAACTTCAGCTACGAGATCGTTTTGATCGATGACGGCAGTACTGACGATTCCTGGAAGGTGATAGAGCACCTGCGTGCAGTCAATGCTAACATCAAGGGCATTAAATTTCAACGCAATTATGGAAAAAGTGCAGCATTAAATGAGGGCTTTAAGGCCGCTCAGGGCGATGTGGTGATCACGATGGATGCAGATATGCAGGATAGCCCTGACGAAATTCCGGAACTGCGGAGAATGATCGTGGAAGATGGATTTGACATGGTGAGCGGGTGGAAGAAAAAACGTTACGATAATACACTTACTAAAAATATCCCGTCTAAATTATTTAACGCAGCAGCAAGAAGAAGTTCAAAAATTAAACTGCACGATTTTAACTGTGGTTTAAAATCATACAAAAGAAAAGTAGTTAAGAGCATTGAAATTTATGGCGAAATGCACCGCTACATACCGATTTTGGCCAAGTGGGCCGGCTTTAGAAACATTGGTGAAAAAGTGGTGGAGCACCGTGCAAGAAAATATGGCATAACCAAATTTGGCTGGGAGCGGTTCATCAATGGTTTTCTTGATCTGGGTTCAATTATGTTTGTAGGTAAGTTCGGTAAAAGGCCAATGCACTTTTTTGGGTTATGGGGCACATTGTTTTTCTTGTTTGGTTTCCTCATATTGTCATACCTCACCATCTCAAAATTCTTTTTTGATCAAAGTGGTTTAACGCAGCGGCCACTTTTCTTCGTCGCTATTTTAGTAATGATCATTGGTTCACAACTTTTCCTGGCCGGATTTATTGGCGAACTGATTGCCCGAAACTCTCCGGAAAGAAATAATTACTTAATAGAAGATAAAAAGGGCTTATAACTATGAACATCATCATCATAGGCCCGGCACATCCTTTGCGTGGTGGTGGTATCACAACTTTTAATGAACGGCTGGCCAGGCAGTTTCAACACGAAGGCCATCATACAACTATCTATTCCTTCTCTTTGCAATACCCTGGTTTTTTATTTCCTGGTAAATCACAATTCACTAATGAGCCAGCCCCAAAAGATTTAAACATTCATACAAGGATCAATTCAGTAAACCCATTTAATTGGCTGAGTGTAGGCAATGAGATTAAGAAACTTAACCCCGATATTGTTATTGTAAGATACTGGATCCCCTTGATGGGTCCATGTTTGGGCACGATCTTACGCATCATCAAAAAAAACAAACATACCCGTGTAATTTGCATTGCAGATAATATCGTACCACACGAAAAACGTTTTGGCGATAAATCATTCACCAGCTATTTTATTAAACCGGTTGATGCTTTCATTACCATGAGCGAAAAGGTTTTGGCCGATCTCAGATCATTCACTTCAAAGAAAGCCTTACTTGTGCCCCACCCCTTGTATGATAATTTTGGAGAAAAGATTTCAAAAGCAGAAGCCCGGAAAAAATTAGGAATTGGGAATGAGGCATTAGTTATTTTATTTTTTGGCTTTATTCGTAAATATAAGGGCCTTGATATATTGCTTGACGCAATGAAGCTTTTGCAAAACCACATACCACAAATTGAGCAAAGCGAAATCCCGATGACTATCGGGACCACAAACCACAAACTATTAATTGCCGGCGAATTTTACGACGATCCAAAATCGTATCATGAACAGATCGATAAACTTGGTATCAGAGATAATTTGATCTTACACACCGATTTTATTCCTGATAGCGAAGTAAAAAATTATTTATGTGCTGCCGATGTTGTTATTCAGCCTTACCGCAATGCAACACAAAGTGGCGTTACTCCTCTTGCCTATCATTTTGAAGTGCCGATGATCGTGACAAATGTGGGTGGTTTGCCAGCAATGGTACCCGATAACAAAGTAGGCCTTGTAGCAGAACCCACCGCAGCATCACTTGCAGAAAAAATATTGCAATATTTTGAAAAGGGAGAGAATCATTTTCTTCCGTACCTGATCGAAGAAAAGAAAAAGTTCAGCTGGACAAAAATGGTTGAAAGCATTATTGAAGTGGCCAATAGTAAGTAAATTACCGCATTAAACAAGTTAGATGATCTATAGAAGCAAAGCTCCGTTAAGAATTGGATTGGCCGGCGGCGGTACCGATGTGAGTCCGTACAGTGACGAGTTTGGCGGCGCCATATTAAATGCCACCATTTCCCTTTCTGCCTATGCGGCAATTGAAACGTTGCCTGAAAATAAAATAATTGTAGAAGCACTTGACCGGGATGAGCAACAAAGTTTTGATCTTGTGAGCGAATTGCCAATTGACGGAACACTTGACCTGCTTAAAGGTGTATACAACCGTATTCAAAAAGATCATGCTCCAGCTTTGAAGGGGTTCAGGCTTTCAACCTTTGTAGATGCGCCCGCCGGTTCCGGTTTGGGTACCTCATCAACTTTAGTGGTGGCGGTACTAGGTGCCTTTAAAGAAATGCTGAAACTACCTTTGGATGAATATAAAATTGCTCAGTATGCTTATGATATTGAACGCAACGACCTGCAACTGGCCGGTGGCAAACAGGATCAGTATGCTGCAACTTTCGGCGGCGTAAATTTTATGGAGTTTTCAGGAGATAAAGTGATCGTAAATCCGTTGCGTATCAAACCAGAGTATTTGCATGAACTGGAAAACAACCTGGTACTTTATTTTACATCAACTTCAAGGGAAAGCGCTGCAATCATAAAAGAGCAGGTAAAAAATGTGAATGAGAAGAATGAGAAAAGTATTGAAGCCATGCATCAGTTAAAGGAGCAGGCAAAAATGATGAAGGAAGCATTGCTGCAGGGCAAACTGGATGAGATCGGGCTGATACTGGATTATGGTTTTGAACAAAAAAGAAATATGGCGGCTAATATCAGCAACAAAAATATTGAAGATGTATATGCCGCTGCTAAAGCGGCCGGCGCAATGGGAGGCAAAATAAGCGGTGCAGGCGGTGGCGGCTTTATGATATTTTATTGCCCTGGCAATACCCGTCATGCTGTTATTAAAACATTGAACACTTATGGTGGTACGGTCCGGGATTATTCTTTCACCAAATATGGGTTAACGACCTGGACGGCTCCCTCCTGAACTTCGTTTCCCAAGGTAAGAGAAGGAGTACATTAAATTTTTCTTTTTATACCAAACACTAATATTTCAATTTAACATTGTTGCGAACTTGTTCTGTTATTCTTTCTTTTTAGTAAAAAGAAAGAATAATCACTCTTGTACGGCATACCTTTGTGCAACGCTACAACCCTTTTAAAATATGGAACAGATAAAAAATATAGTACAAGCATCTATCAATGTAAAACAGGATGTTTTGCAAAATGAAGACCTGCTGCAAACGGTGCAGGAATGCATTGCAGTGATAGTACATGCCTTTAAAAATGGTAATAAGGTTTTATTTTGCGGCAATGGCGGCAGTGCTGCCGATGCTCAACACCTGGCCGCTGAATTCAGTGGCCGTTTTTACACCGACAGGGACGCACTACCTGCCGAAGCCCTGCATTGCAATACCTCTTATATGACAGCGGTAGCAAACGACTACAGTTATGATGTGATCTATTCACGCCTGATAAAAGGCATTGGCAATAAAGGCGACGTATTGATTGGCCTAAGCACTTCCGGCAACAGCGTTAATATTTACAATGCCTTTGAAGTAGCTAAAGAAAAAGGGATGATCACCATTGCTTTTACGGGTTTAACCGGCGGTACCTTACAATCTCTTTCAGATTACCTCATCAATATACCTTCAACCGATACGCCACGTATACAGGAGAGCCATATCATGCTGGGACATATCATTTGCCAATTGGTAGAGGCTGAATACTTCAAGGCCCCCTCCGCCCCCTAAAGGGGGAACCCGGAGCCTCATGATTTAAAATATCACACTAATCTTAGCAGATAAATAATTGAATAACTCTCAAAATATTGGTCTCCAAAGCTCCCCCTTTAGGTTCCCTGATAAGGGAAAGAACGAAGTTCGGGGGGGGCAAGCAATTATATTAGCCGGAGGATTAGGTACACGGTTGAGGAGTGTAGTAAGCGATGTTCCAAAATGCATGGCACCTGTTGCGGGCAAACCATTTTTATATTTTGTTATTGAGTACTTATTACAACAAGGTGTCGAGAAATTCATTTTTTCTCTGGGCTATAAAAGTGAGATGATCATTGACTATGTAAATGATCAATATCCAACAATCATTAAACATTATTCAATTGAAGCAGAACCATTGGGAACCGGTGGTGCCATTAAACTTGCCTGCAGCCTTACTACTGAAAAAGATGTACTGATCCTTAACGGCGATACCATTTTTAAAATTGATACCAGTCAACTATTATCTTTTCATACTGAGCATAATGCAAATTGCACACTTGCGCTTAAGCCCATGCATCATTTCGACCGCTATGGCGTTGTTGAACTGAATGCAGATGCTTCTATAGCCAGCTTCAAAGAAAAACAGTTTTACGAAACCGGATTAATAAACGGAGGTATTTACGCATTGAATGTTGCCAGCTTTTTAAAGGAAGACCTTCCACTAAAATGCTCTTTCGAAAAAGATTACCTGGAACAATTTTTTGACAGCCGAAAAATGTACGGCAGTGTTCAGGATGAATATTTTATAGACATCGGTATTCCTGAGGATTTTGAAAGAGCACAGGAAGAATTAGGAATTGGGGATTAAGAATGAAGAATTAAGGCTGCATGAATACAATTCGTGTCATTCGTGTCTTAAATTCCTGTAATAAAAATTAAATGATCGACTTAAGCAAAATAGACAATACCTGGACACTCTTCCTCGACCGCGACGGTGTGATCAACCACGAAAAACACCTCGACTATATCCATACATGGGATGAATTCGTTTTTTATGAAGGTGTAAAAGAAGCCATTGCTATTTTTGCAAAAAAGTTCAATCGCATCATTGTTGTAACCAATCAAAAAGGAATTGGAAAAGGTGTGACCAAATTGGACGACCTGCAACACATCCATAAAAGTATGATAACAGCCATTGAAGAAAGCGGCGGAAGCATTGATGCGGTATATTTTTGTCCCGACCTGCACAGTGAAAGCCCCAACCGTAAACCTAATCCCGGCATGGGTTTCCAGGCTGTAAAAGATTTTCCCGATATCAACCTCACCAAAGCTATCATGATAGGTAACACCCTGGGCGATATGCAGTTTGGCCGCAACCTTGGTGTACAAACTATATTTCTTCCAACAACGAGACCCGAGGTTGATCTGCAGGATGAACATATTGATGCTGTATTTAATTCACTGATTGATTTTGCCAATGAACTGAAAGATCTGCATTAATCATAGCAATCAGCAAATCTGCGTTAAATCTTTAGTTAAATTTACCTGTTCATTATACTTTTACCTCCTTCTTGTTTTAAGTTTCGCTAATTTTATTGCATGAAGAAACCGGCTATTCTATTTCTTTTATTGTTCATCAGTATTTTCTCCTTTGCACAAGGTATTGGCAGGAACGAGTTTAAAATATTACAGCAAAAAGAAGATTCATTAAGAGGTTACTCGATAAAAATCATACAAGGCATTAATGCCGATAATCGTTTTAATGCAGACAGTATGTTTACCCGGGTGCTGGTACGTGCATTAAAAACCAAAAATTCTTTCCACTTTCCTTTTGATTCTTTACAGACCGTTTCGATACTGTATTCGCCAGATAGCGTATTCCGCATTTTTACCTGGCAACTTGTCATCAATGAAAATGTTATCCGCCAGCATGGTGCCATCCAGATGAAAACTTATGATGGCTCTTTAAAATTATATCCGTTGATCGATAAATCGGATGTGACCACCAATGTTGCTGATACCATGGGCAATCATTTAGGCTGGATAGGCGCCATCTATTACAAGATCATCGTTAAAAAAAGCAGTAACCAGCATTATTACACCCTGCTTGGTTTTGATGAAAATAATATCCGCAGCAGCCGTAAAATTATTGAAGTTCTTAATTTCACAAATGATGAACCGGTATTTGGTGGACGTTATTTTAGTTATGAAGATGATAGTGTTTTCAGATCGGCACAAAGCCGTTATGTTATGGAGTATAAAAAAGAGGCAGGCCCCAGATTAAATTACGACAAAGACCTCGACATGATCATTGTGGAGCATCTTGTATCTGAAAGCAATGAACCGGCAAAGAAATGGACTCTGATCGGAGACGGGGATTATGAAGGTTTTAAATGGAAGAATGGCAAATGGGTGCATATTGAAAAAATATTCAACTTAATAACACCAGACGGACAGGCTCCGGTGCCCAATCCTATACGTGACCCTTCGGGAAATATTGATGAAAGCAAATTAAAAATTGTTGAAGAAGAAGTGAAACCTACTATTAAGCCAAAACGCAAGGGCGATAATTAATTGATAGTACCATAAATTCTAACTTAACCCTCTACTAAAAATGTTCCCAGGTCAACGACTTCACCGGAACCCATTTTAAATTTTTCAAGTCCTTCCATATCCAGGTCACGCATTACGGGACTCTGAAAAATAAGAGACTCCCCTTTGTATAAAGCAAAGTACAGATCGGGGTTTTTCTCAGGATTTAAAAAATCCATATAATCGCCGTGTTTGAAAGTAACATTAGCAGTTCCGTTCTCATCCAACGCACTCTTGCCCAGGTAATCATCTTCCATAAAATCTTTTTCATACAACCTGAACTCGTAATCAGCACCGGTTAGAGCGGCATCGCTCCCCTTGCGGATAAAGCTTGCTTTCACTTCTATGTTGATATCTGCATCTAAAGAAAAATTGCTCATGAGATTTTTTTTGTTACCTCACCCCAGCCCTCTCGTGAAGGAGAGGGCGGATGATTTCGGTAGTTATTAAATTTCCGTTCCTTATTATAATCTTTTTCCTAATCTCCGCAAGTTCCCCCTTCAGGGGGCGGAGGGGGTTTCTTAATCGTTCAGTTTCAACACTGCCAAAAACGCCTCCTGAGGCACTTCCACATTACCGATCTGCTTCATCCGCTTTTTACCTTCTTTTTGTTTTTCTAACAGCTTACGCTTACGGCTTATATCGCCACCATAACATTTGGCAGTAACATCCTTACGCATGGCACTGATGTTTTCTCTTGCTACCACTTTGGCGCCAATGGCAGCCTGTATGGCTATCTGAAACTGTTGCTTCGGTAACAACTCTTTCAATTTTTCGCAAAGCTTACGGCCAAACTCATGTGCCCGGCCACGGTGTATCAATGCGCTCAATGCATCTACTTTTTCGCCGTTGAGTAAAATATCCATCTTCACAATATCACTGGGGCGATATTCTATCGGGTGATAATCGAAAGAAGCATAACCACGGGTCATGCTTTTGAGTTTATCATAAAAATCAAAAACAATTTCAGTCAATGGCATCTCAAAACTAAGCTCCACACGGGTTGGCGTAAGGTATTGCTGATGTGTAAGAATACCACGTTTGGTAATGCAAAGCGTCATGATATTACCAATGTACTCAGGCTTGGTAATGATCTGGGCCTTAATGAAAGGCTCATCAATATGATCGATCCTGGTAGGATCAGGCATTTCTGTTGGGTTGTTGATCTTAATTACTTCATTACGCACGGTGGTAGCAATAAAGCTCACGTTTGGTACTGTTGTAATTACTGTTTGGTTGAATTCTCTCTCCAGCCGCTCCTGTATGATCTCCATGTGCAGCATACCTAAAAATCCGCAGCGGAAACCAAAACCCAGTGCCTGGGAAGTTTCTAATTCAAAAGTTAACGAAGCATCATTCAGTTG